>DASTDN010000355.1:0-17035 GCA_035710365.1 Streptomyces sp.
CCGGTTCCGGCCGTACGCGCGACCGTCGCCGGCGACGGAACCCGGCCACGGCCACGGCCGACCACGGCCGCGCGACCGTCCCGCAGCCGCCATCCGCACCGCACCCGGCCCCGCGTCGCACGCGTCCGGTGTCCGTCCGGCCCGTGGGCCCGCGGCCCGTCAGCCGGCCATGCCGCCGTTGAGTTCGACGACCTGGCCGGTGAGGTACGACGCCCGGTCCGAGACCAGGAACGCCACCAGGTCGGCGACCTCCCGGGGTGTGCCGGCCCGCCCGAGCGGGATGTTCGCCAGGTGGCGTTCGGTCACCTCGGCGGGCAGGTTCGCCGTCATGTCGGTGTCGATCAGGCCGGGTGCCACGGTGTTGGCGCGGATGCCGTACCGGCCGCACTCCTTGGCCAGGGACCGGGTGAGGCCGATGATCCCCGCCTTGGAGGCCGCGTAGTTGGCCTGGGTGGCGCTGCCGTGCACCCCGGCGATGGACGACAGGGTGACGATCGCGCCGCGGCGGCGTCTCATCAGCGCGAACACGGCCGCCCGGCACACGTTGTAGGTGCCGGTGAGGTTGGTGTCCACCACCCCGTGCCACTCCTCCTCGCTCATCAGGGCGAGGGGCCGGTCCCGGGTGATGCCGGCCGAGGTGACGACGGCCGACAGCGGGCCGACCTCCTTCTCGGCCGTGGCGACGAACTCCTTGACCTGCGCGAAGTCGGAGACGTCGACCTGCTGGTGGTGGACGCGGGCCCCGGCCCCGGCGGCGGCCTTGGCGGCGGCCCCGGCGGCCGCGGAGTCGGAGCGGTAGCAGAACGCGATGTCGTAGCCGTCCTCGGCGAGGCGGGCGACGACGGCCCGCCCGATGCCCCGCGACCCGCCGGTCACGAGCGCGACCGGGCGGGCGGCGGGTGCGGACGGCCGCTGTCCCGGGTCCGTGCCGTTCACTTCGCGGACTCGGTGCCCAGGCCGGCTTCGACGAGTTCGCGGACGAGCCGGAAGTTGCCCATCTCGGCGAGCTGGGACTCGTCGACCTTCACGCCGTACTGCTCGTCGATCCGGACGGCTATCTCCAGGGAGATCAGCGAGTCGACACCGAGGTCGTCCTTGAAGCTGGCCTCGTCGGTGACTTCCTCGACGGGCAGTTCCAGAGCCCCGGCGACAACGGCGCGCAGCTCTTCGACGTCGAGCGGCTTGTCGGTGTGGTCGGTCATGCGATGACTCCTCGTCTGGGCGGGTGGTGCGGGCAGGTGGTGGGGCGGTCAGGCGGTGCGGCGGGGGCCGGTGAGGAACGCCGCGGCGACGGCGTCGTCCTCGGGGCCTCCGCAGGTGGCGAGCGCGGTGTGGCCGGCGTGCTCGTCGAAGTGGGCGACGGCGGCGGCGGCCTGGAGCAGTCCGTTCGCGCCGGAGCCGATGCCGAGCGGGGCTGCCGGGTCGAGGACGGTGCCGGCGTCGACGGGGGGCCGGGCCGTGTCGTCGTCCGGGGCGGGGCGGTCGGTGAGCCAGAGGTCGACGGCGGGGCCGGGGACGGCCGCGCCGGTCCGGGTCCGGCCGGGGCCGCCGCTGCGGGCGGCGGTGACGGCGTCGGCCAGGTTCTGGGCGCGGGCGCAGCCGGCCAGGCCGGCGCGTACCCGGGCGCCGCGCTCGGCGGCGCGGGTGGCCGACTCGATCACGAGGGCGACCGCGCCGTCCAGGGTGGGCGCGCCGAGGAGCTTGGCGACGGGCTCGCCGTTCGGTTCGACGCCCACCACCAGGGCGGTTTCGGCGCGTCCGGCGACGATGAGGGCGCGGGCCCAGTAGAGGGCGTCGAGGCCGCTGGTGGGGCCGTTGCACAGGGTGACGCTGGGGCCGCGCAGCTTGTGGGCCATGGCGACGGACCCGGCGATGACGTTGCTGGAGGTCTGCGGCAGGCCGAGCGGGCTGAGGCCGAGCACGGTGTCCTTGGCGATGATGTCGGCGAAGGAGCAGACGCTGTCCAGAATGCCGAAGTTGCTGCTGACGACGACGGCGGTGGAGTCGCCGTGGCCGGTGAAGCCGTCGTCGCCGAGCAGTCCGGCGTCGCGCAGGGCGGGCGCCGCGGCGCGCAGGGCGAGCCGGGAGGCGCGGTCCTTGTGCCGCAGGTCGCGGCCGAGGAGGCCGGTGGCGGGGTCGAAGCCGCCCTCGCGGACGGTGCCGAGGAGTTCGTCGGGCAGGGTGAGGCCGGGGACGGCCAGGCCCACTCCGGTGACGACGGCCTCGCGGCGGGCGGGCGCCGGCGCCGGGGGGTGTGCGGTGGTCATCGTGCTGCCTCCAGGATCGCTGCGGCGTTGATCCCGCCGAAGCCGAACGCGTCGATCTGGGCGAGCGTCAGGTCGGCGGCGGCGGCCTTGTCGCGCACCAGCCGCAGCCCGGCCGCCTCCTCGATGGGGTCGACGAGGCCGCGGACGGGCGGCACCTGGCCGCGCTGCAGGGCGATGGCGGCCATGGTCAGGCTGAGCAGGCCGGAGCCGCCGAGCGTGTGGCCGGTCATCGACTTGATGGCGGTCATCAGCGGTCCGCTCCCGGCGGGGAACACCCGGGACAGCACGGCGGCCTCGGTGGAGTCGTTCTTCGGGGTGCCGCTGCCGTGCAGCATGACGAGGTCGATGTCCTCGGGGGCGACCTCGGCCCGCCGGTGGGTCTCGTTCAGGACCCGGGTGATGCCCTCGGGGTCGGGGGCGGTGGAGTGGTGGGCGTCGCAGTTGACGCCGACGGCGCGCAGCCGGGCGTGGACCTGGCGGCCGGGTCCGGCGGCGCGGGTGAGGACCACGGCGACGGCGCCCTCGCCCATCAGCATGCCGGCGTGGGAGCGGTCGAAGGGCCGCAGCGCCTCGGGCACCTCGTTCTGGACGCGGTCGAGGGTGCCGTACGCGCTCTCGCCGATGGAGTCGGTGCCGGCCACCACGACGGTGTCGGCCTCGCCGAGTTCGATCAGGTCGGTGCCCATGGCGAGCGCGTAGAGCGTGGCGGCGCAGGCGTTGGCGAAGGTGTAGGTGCGGGTGGCGCCGTAGCGTTCGCGCAGGGCGGTGCCGAAGTGGAGCTGGGCGGGGTCGAGGGGGCTGCCCTGGCGCCACCACAGTTCCGCGCTGCGCTGCTCCTGGAGGGTGGTGCCGACCAGGACGGGGACGTCCGTGAGGTCGGTGGAGTGGCCGGCGTCGGCGAGGGCCTGGTCGATGGCTGCGGTGAGCCAGCGGGTGGCGCGGGCCGGCTCGTCGACGCCGGGCCGGGCCCGGTCGGTGATCTCGTACGCCTGCCGGGCGCGGTACTTGTCATGGTCGAAGACCTGGAGGGCGCCGAGGCCGTCGCGGCCGGCGCACAGCGAGTCGAAGATCTGGGCCGGGGTGTCGCCGACGCAGGCGACGGCTCCCATCCCGGTGATGTCCCACGTCATTTTGCCTGCTCCCGAAGTCGGTAGGCGGCTACCTTGCCGGTGGTCGTGGTGGGCAGCGCGTCGACGAACTCCATGCGCGCCGGACGCTTGTAGGGCGCGAGGCCGCTGCGGATACGGGACCGCACCGCGCGGCGCACGGTGTCGTGGTCGGCGTCGTCGGTGACGAGGAAGGCCACGGCGCACTCCAGGCCGTCGTCGTCCACGGAGGCGACGACGGCGCAGTCGCGGACCCCGTCGGCGTCGCGGACCACGGCCTCGATCTCGGCCGGGGCCACCTTGTAGCCGCCGAGGTTGAGGACGTCGTCGACGCGGCACAGGTGGGTGAGTCCGCCGTCGGCGTCCCGGCGGACCAGGTCGCCGGTGTAGGCGCCGCCGTCGGCGAAGGTGACGCTGTGGGCGTCGGGCCGGTTGAGGTAGCCCAGCGAGACGGAGGGGCCCGCGATGTGCAGGCGGCCCTCGGTGCCGTCGGGGACCGGCCGGCCGTGCTCGTCGCGGAGGGTGACGGTGACGCCGGGGACGGGTACGCCCATCCGGCCGGGCATCGGGCGGTCGGGCGGGGTGGCGATGACGACGTGCATGAGTTCGGTGGCGCCGAAGCAGTTCACGACGGGCGCGCCGAAGGTGTCCTGGATGCGGTGGTAGAGGTCGGCCGGGCAGTTCTCGCCCGCGGTCAGGCACATCCGCAGCGCGGACACGGCCTCGTCGCCGGGGCGCAGGGTGTCGAGGAGGGCCGCGTAGAGGCGGGGCACGGAGGCCAGGACGGTGGGGCGGTGGCGGCGCAGGGCGGCGGCGACGACGCGCACGTCGACGGGGCCGCTGATGAGGACGGCGGTGGCTCCGGCGTCGAGGCTGCACAGCAGGGAGCTGCCGAAGCCGTAGCCGAAGGACATCCGGGCGGTGGCCAGGACGACGTCGTCGGCGTGCAGGGCGACCTGGCGGCCGAAGCCGTCGAGCATGGCGACGATGCCGGCGGCGGAGTGCTGGACGCCCTTGGGACGGCCGGTGCTGCCGGAGGTGTACTGGATGAGGGCCGGCCGGCCGGCGGTGTGCGCCTCGGGTGTCCCGGCGAGGTCGGGGCGGTGGGCGGGGGTGGGGCCGTCGCCGCGCAGGCCGGCGCGTACGTCGTCGCCGGTGAGCAGGACGCGGCCCCCGGGTGCCAGCCCCGGGGCGGTGTCCAGGTGGAGGACGCCGGCGGCGCAGTCGTCGGCGATGTGGTCCCGTTCGTCCTCGCCGAGCAGGGGGCTGACGGGCACGGGCACGCAGCCGTGCCACCACAGTCCGAGGACGGCGGCGACGGTGGCGACCGAGTCCTGGGCCACGACGACGGCGCGGGTGCCGGGCGCCACGCCGTGGGAGCGGAGCGCTCCGGCGTACCCGCGGGCCGCCTCGTACAGGTCGCGGTAGCTGACCTCTCCGGCGTCGGGGTCGACGTAGGCGGTCCGGGCGCCGTGGCCCGCGGCGAGGTGGCGGCCGACGAGCCGCCGCACCAGGTCGAGGCCGCCGCCGGCGGCGGCCTCGACGGGTCCGGTGGGTGCCGGGGCCCGGGTGGTGGCCGTCCGGGGGGCGGCCGGGGAGGGGCCGGGGGCGGCGGGCAGCGGCTGCTGTCCGGCCGCGACCGGGTCGAGCGGGGCGGCGTTCTCCAGCAGGCCGGCGGCGTCGAGGACGCTGTCGACGGCGGCGAACTCCTCGTCGGCGAGGGCGCGGCCGAAGGCCCGCTCGATGCGGGTG
Organism: Streptomyces sp.; assembly: GCA_035710365.1. Classification (GTDB taxonomy): domain Bacteria; phylum Actinomycetota; class Actinomycetes; order Streptomycetales; family Streptomycetaceae; genus Streptomyces. Next base: position 5,126 of record DASTDN010000355.1, read on the forward strand.
GCGAGCTCGACCTTCTCCAGGGAGTCCAGTTTCAGGTCCTGCTGGAAGGAGGCGTCGGCGGGTACCTCGGCGAGGTCCAGTTCGAGAACGGTCGCCACGATGTGGCGCAGCCGCTCCACGGCATCGTCTAACCGCTCAGGCGGCACGGGCGCGCTCCTTTTCGGACGTAGGGGGTGGTCTGACGCATGCCCCGGGCGTCACGGCGCCGGGCAGGCACGTTCGCCGCGCTCACGGGTCAGCCCCTGGGACGGCCGGTTGCAGGCGCTCCGGGGTCTTCCGGAGAGCCGTCAGGACCGTAGCCGAGGCGGATTCGGCGCGGCAGCGGCCTTCCCGGAGTCCGTCAAGTCCGTCCCGGAGCCCCGCCGGACACACCCGAAAAACCGGTGTTGGCACCGGTTTTGACGCCGCGTCAGCATGGTCGGCGCAGACCTGACGCACTTTCCGCAGCGTGCTGGCGGCGGCCGGGGAGGCGCCCATAACTTTCCGGGGACGAGCAGCCGGTCCGGGCTGCCCGCGCCGGGGTCGCGCCGGCGGGCCGGGCCGTCCGGTGCCCGCGCCGGGTGCGCGGGCACGCCGTGTGCCGCACGCACGGGGCGCCCGCGCGCGCCGCCGGCGGAGTCCTGACGTCCTCCGAAGATTTCTCCGATCGAAGCCAGGTGATCTCATGCCGCTCACGCCCAAGACGATGCTGTCCCCCGAAGCGCGCCGACGTCTCGCGGACCTTCCGGGCCTGGGCGGAGGCAACGCCTGGCGGCTCGCCGCCGAGTCCAGCCCGGCGGCCGACCTGCCGGTGCTGCTCGCGGACAAGCCGCTGGCCGCCCCGGACGGGCAGCTGCAAACGGAGTTCAGCACGCGCGAGCTGGACGCGCTGGCCGACGCGTGGGCGGCCTGGTACCTGGACCGGGGCGTGGGCCCCCGCGACCGGATCGGTGTCTACCTGGCGGACACGTTCGCCTACCAGGTGCATCTGACGGCGCTGGCCCGGATCGGCGCGATCGGCGTCCTGATCAACGGCCGCATGCTGCCCGAGCTGGCCCTCGGGCTGGTCCGGCGCACCGGCTCCGTCGGCCTGTTCACCGACCGGGAGCGGCTGGAGATGTTCGCCGGGCGGGAGCGCGAGCTGCCCGAGCTGCGCTGGACCGCCCTCGACGAGGAGGTGGGGGTGCTGGGCGCCCGCGCCCCACTCCCCTCGCAGCTCTTCCGGCACGGCGACGACGACCCGGTCGTCATCTGCCACTCCTCGGGGACCACCGGCAACCCCAAGCCGGTGATCTGGACCCACCGCCAGAGCGTCTCGGGCGCCCGCTACCGGCTCCTCAACCACCCGGAGCCGGAGGACGTGCTGGTGCTCGCGGGCGCGCCGCAGTCCCACTCCAGCGCCATCGCGTTCACCTTCTACTCCGTGCTCGCCGGCGTGCCCACGGTCGGCTGGTCCGACCCGACCGGGCCCGGCATCGCCCGGGGCTGCGCCACCCACCGCCCGAACGTCGTCCTGGCCTTCAACGAGGCCCTGTCGCACCTGGCGACGCACGACCCCGCCCCCGAGGACTTCGACTCGGTCGCGGTGTGGGTGAACCTCGGCGACTGCGGCCACGACGCGCACATGCGCCGCCTCATGGAGCTGGGCCACTCCACCACGCCGGAGGGCGCGCGCGTACCCGGCTCGATCATCGACGACGGCCTGGGCTCCTCCGAGCTGGGCTGGGCCGCGCTGCGCCGCGTCCTGACCCCGGACTCCCCGACCCGCGCCCGCCACCTGGGCACCGTCGTGCCGATCGCCGAGGTGGCGGTCCTCAACGAGGACGGCACCGAGGCGGGCCCCGACGAGGTCGGTCTGCTCGGGGTGCGCAGCGAGTCGGTGGCCCACGGCTACTGGAACGACTCCGAGACCACCTACCGCTCGATGCTCGGCGGGTACTGGCTGTCCGGGGACCTGGTGCGCCGCTCGGCCGACGGCGAGTTCTTCCACGTGGACCGGGCGGTCGACCGCATCCGCACCGACGCGGGTGACGGCTACTCGGCCCTGATGGAGGAGGAGCTGCTCCTCGCGATCGACGAGCTGGCCGACTGCTCGGTGGTCGCCGGGCAGCGGCACGGGCGCACCGTCCCGGCCGCGCTCGTGACGCTGCGGGAGAAGGCCCCGGCCGCGGACCTGCTGCGGCGGGCCAACGCCGTCCTGGAGGGCGTCGGCCAGCCCGTGCTGGCGCTGCTGGAGATCGCGCCGTCCCCCGAGGCCGTGCCGCTCGGCCCCACCGGCAAGGTCCTCAAGCGCCAGTTGCGCGAGAAGTACGCGGCGCTGGAGGACTACGCACCGGCCGACCCGGCGGCCGTGGCCGTCGCCGGGGACGCGAAGGCGGCGGGCGCGTGACGGCGCCCTCCACCGCTCGCTCCGCGGGGGCGATGCCGACCGGGCCGTCCGAGGAGATCGTGGACTGGGTCAACGTGGCCGGCGCCGAGACCCTCGCCGGCCGGATGGGCATGACCTTCCTGGAAGCCACCCCCCAGCGCGTGGTGGCGACCATGCCGGTGGCGGGCAACACGCAGTTGCAGCGGATCCTGCACGGCGGCGCCTCGGCGGCCTTCGCGGAGTCCCTGGGCTCCCTGGGCGCGGCGCTGCACGCCGGTGAGGGGCGCATCGCCGTCGGCGTGGACCTCAACGCCACCCATCACCGGCCCGTGCGGTCCGGCACGGTGACGGGGGTGGCGACGGCTCTGCACCTGGGCGATTCCTCCGCCAGCTACGAGGTCGTCGTCTCCGACGAGGCGGGCCGCCGGGTCTGCACGGCGCGGCTCACCTGCGCCGTGCACGGCCGGCGCAGACGCGGTTGACGCAAAGGCATGCCTGCGGATCGCCGTGCCGGCCGGAGCCGGAGAAACTGTTCGCGTCCCGCGGCCCTGCCTCGAAACACGGCCTCCGAACACGCGGCCTGACGGTTCGTCAGACGCACCGACCTCCCGAGGAATCGCTTCATGACCACCCTCCCCGACCACCAGGAGACACCGACCGGGGCGCCGCCCGTGCTGCGCGTCGGGCCGGTGCTGCTGGTGCTGTTGTCGGCCATGTTCTTCGCGCAGTTCGACTTCTTCGTCGTGAACGTGGCCGCTCCCTCCCTGGAGGAGAGCATTCACGCCAGCGCCGCCGAGCTGGAGCTCGTCGTCGGCGGGTACGCGTTCGCGTACGCGGCGGGGATGATCACCGGTGGCCGGCTCGGTGACGGCTACGGCCACCGCCGCCTGTTCGTCATCGGCACCCTCGCCTTCGGCCTGACCTCACTGCTGTGCGGCGTCGCGGACACCCCCGCGCAGCTCATCGCCGCCCGGCTCGCCCAGGGCCTGGCCGGGGCGATCATGGTGCCGCCGGTGCTCGCCGTCATCACGGCGTACTTCCCCGACGAGAGGAAGGGCCGCGCGATGGCCTGGTACGGCGTCTCCGCCGGCCTGGGCTCCATCGCCGGGCAGGTTCTCGGCGGGGCGCTGGTGGCGTCCGACTTCGCGGACCTCGGCTGGCGCACCATCTTCCTGATCAACGTGCCGTTCTGCCTGGTCATCGCGTTCGCCGCGATGAAGGTGCTGCCCGCCCACACGCGCGGCGCGAAGACCGGTCTCGACCCGGTCGGCGCGTTCGGCGTCTCCCTCGCCCTCGCCCTGCTGCTGGTCCCGCTCACCACGGGCCACGCCTCGGGCTGGCCGGCCTGGACCTGGATCAGCATGGTGCTGGCCCTCCCGGTGGGCGCGGCCACCCTGTGGTGGGAGCGGGGGCTCGCGGCCCGCGGCGGCAACCCCGTGCTCGTCATGTCTCTGTTCCGCAGCGAGTCCTTCCGCGGCGGCGTGATCGCCAGCGTCGCCTTCATGCTCTACTTCGGCAGCTTCATGTTCACCCTGACGCTGCTGCTCCAGGCCGGCCTGGGTCTCGACCCGCTGGAGGCCGGCCTGGTGTTCTCGCCGATGGGCATCCTGTTCACCGCGACGTCGCTGATCGGCGGCCGGCTCACCGCGCGCTGGGGCATGAACGCGCTCGTGGTCTCCGGCGGCGTCACCGCGCTCGGCCTGGCCATGCTGGCCCTGCGCCTGATCGCGGCGGACACCGACACCGGCCTGCCGTACATCGTCCTGTGCCTGTGCCTGGTCGGCGCGGGCAACGGCGTGGTGCTGCCCGCGCTGTTCGGCGCGGCGCTCACCACGGTCCGCCCCCAGGACGCCGGTACGGCCTCCGGCATCCTCACCACCAGCCAGCAGTTCGCCAGCGCCGCGGGTGTCGCGGCCGTCGGCGCCCTGTTCTTCGCCGTGGCGGGCGGGAACCCCACCGGTCAGGACTGGTCCGAGGCCATGGCCTGGGCCACCGGTGTGAGCTTCCTGCTCGTCCTCGTCGTGATGGCGACGACCTGGACGTTCAAGCGCTTCAGCCCGCCGCCCTCCCGCACCTGACCCGGCGGGGACGGGGAAACCCGTCCCCGCTCCCTCCCACTCCGAGAGACGACACGCATGTGTGGAATAGCAGGATGGGTCTCCTTCGACCCTGACGCACCCGTCACGGCCGACGTTGCGCGCGCGATGACCGCGACGATGTTCTTCCGCGGGCCGGACGCCGAGGGCCTGTGGACCACCCCGAAGGTGGCCCTCGGCCACCGGCGACTGTCCGTCGTGGACCCGGTCGGCGGCAGCCAGCCGATGTTCTTCGAACGCGACGGCGAGGTGCTGGTCGCCCTCAGCTACAGCGGCGAGGTGTTCAACTACCGCGAGCTGCGCCAGGAACTGCTGGGCCGCGGCCACACCTTCCGCACCGCCAGCGACACCGAGGTCGTGCTGCGCGCCTACCTCGAGTGGGGCGAGGACTTCACCGAGCACCTCAACGGCATGTACGCCTTCGCCCTGTGGGACGCCCGGACCGAGGAACTGCTCCTGGTCCGCGACCGGCTGGGCATCAAGCCGCTCTATTACCAGCCACTTCCCGGCGGTCTGCTCTTCGGTTCGGAACCGAAGGCGATCCTGGCCCATCCCCGGGTGCGGCCCACGATCGACGCCGAGGGTTTCGCGGAACTCCTCGGCTTCACCAAGACCCCCGGCCACGCCCTCTACAAGGGCATGTACGAGCTGCGCCCCGGCCACACCCTGCGGATCGGCCGCGGCGGCATCACGGTGCGCCGCTACTGGGCGCTGGAGTCGTACGAGCACACCGACGACCTCGACACCACGACCAGCAGGGTGCGGGCGCTGCTGGAGGACATCGTCGACCGCCAGATGGTCGCCGACGTGCCGGTGGGCACCCTGCTCTCCGGCGGTCTGGACTCCAGCATCATCACCGCGCTGGCCTCCCGTCACGGCAGCGGCCCGGTCAAGTCCTTCGCCCTGGACTTCGCCCGGCACGCGGACAACTTCCGGGCGGACGACTGGCGCGGCACGCCCGACGCCCCGTTCGCGAAGCTCCTCGCCGAGCACGTCGGCTCCGACCACCACGTCGTCTCCCTGCGGTCCCAGGGGCTGCTGGACACCGGTGCCCGCGAGGCGGTGATGCGCGCCCGCGACCTGCCGTTCGACCTCGGTGACGGCGACACCTCGCTGTACCTGCTGTTCAAGGAGGTGCGCGAGCACTGCACCGTGGCCCTGTCCGGCGAGTCCGCCGACGAGGTCTTCGGCGGCTACCGGTGGTTCAACCACCCGGAGACGGTCGCCGCGGACACGTTCCCCTGGCTCGCGCCGCCGTTCGGCACCGGCATCGCCGGGCCGGGCAGCGGGCCCGGCGAGTCCCTGATCAACCCCGGCCTGCTGACGAAGATCGACCTCAAGGGCTACCGCAGCCAGCGGTACCAGGAGGCCCTCGCGGAGGTGCCGCGGCTGGCCGGGGAGTCCGCCACGGACCGGCGGATGCGCGAGATCGGCTACCTCCACCTGACGCGCTTCCTGCCGTGGATGCTCGACCGCAAGGACCGGGCCAGCATGGCGGCGAGCCTGGAGGTCCGGGTGCCGTTCTGCGACCACCGCCTGGTGGAGTACGTCTTCAACACCCCGTGGGCGATGAAGTCGTTCGACGGCCGGGAGAAGAGCCTGCTGCGCGCCGCCACCCGCGACCTGCTGCCGGCGGAGATCTCCGACCGCGTGAAGGCGCCGTACCCGATCACCAAGGACCCGATGTACCTCGACGGCCTGCGGGCCGCCCTGAAGCGGGTCACGGACGGTCCGGCCGCCCCGGTGCGCGAGCTGCTGGACGAGACGGCGCTCGCCGCCGCCACCGCCGACGACCCGGCCCCGGGCTACCGCACGGGCACCGAGCTGGTCCTCGCGCTGGACTTCTGGCTGCGGACGTACGACGTCGACCTGGAGATCTGAGCGTTCCGCGCGGCGGCGCGCACGCGGCGGCGGGCCGTCCCCCTCGGGGGGCGGCCCGCCGCTTCGCTGTGTCAGACGCCGAGTGTGGCCCCGCCGTCGACGGTGAGCTCCTGCAGCGTGATGTGTCCGGCGTCGTCGGACAGCAGGAAGACGACGGCGCTGGCGATGTCGCCCGGGATGGCCAGCTTGCCCAGCGGGATGCCCGGCTTGAAGGTCTCCAGGGCCCCCTCGACGGTGGCCTTGCGGGCGCTGTCGTCCTCGTCGCTCCACATGCCGGTGAGCATCGGGGTGTCGGTGGAGCCGGGCGCGACGACGTTGCAGCGGATGCCGTACCGGGCCACCTCCAGGCCGAGGCTCTTGGTGAACAGCGTGGCGGCGGCCTTGGAGGCGGAGTAGGCGGCCATGCCGGTGCGGGCCACCAGGGCCGCGTTGGAGGCCACGGTGACGACGGCCCCGCCGCCGCGGGCGACCATGGAGCGGACGACGGCCCGGGACACGTGGAAGACACCGTCCGCGTTGACGCCGAAGGTGGAGCGCCAGTCCTCGTCGGTGAGGTCGAGGACCGACTTGTAGCGCAGGACGCCGGCGACGTTGACGAGGTAGTCCAGCGGCCCGAGGCTGCTCTCGGCCGCGTCCACGACCGCGTCGACCTCGGCGCTGTCGGACACGTTCGCCGCGAAGGCCTCTATGCGGTGGCCTTCGGCGGCCAGTGGGGCGACCGTCTCGCGCAGCCGCTCGGCGTCCCGGTCGACGGCCGCCACACGAACCCCACGCCCGACGAGGGCCTCGGCGACGGCGGCACCGATGCCGCCCGCCGCTCCGGTGACCAGGGCAACCTTGTTCTGCATGGACAACTCCAGGTGAGGAGGGATGGATTCGGGTGGTGCGACCCGGTCACCCGCGGGGGGCCGGGTACGGCTGTCGTCCGGCCGGCGAGGCATGCCGGCCGGCGGTCCCGGCGCCGCCGCGGCGGCGCGGCACGGGACGGCGCGCACGGCGAGGGGGCCGTCCGGCCGCGGCGGGCCGGACGGCTTCACCCGCCGTGACGGGAGAGGGAAGCGGCGGGAATTCAGCCGCGGGGAGCGGGGCGGGGCGGCGTCCGTGGCGCGCCCGCGGGGCAGGACCGGTACGGGCGCGGCCGGACCGCTCCCGTCTCAGGGGCGTACGGCACGTGACCGAAAATCAACTGCCCGTGGCACCCCTGCCGCGGTTACACATGATCTCGTCATGATCCCGCGCATCTGACGGTTCTCAGGGGGAGGACAGGAGAGCCGGGAGGCGGGAGATCACCGGGGTGGACCCCAGCGCCCTCACCATCCTGGAACTGCTGGCCGAAGGGGCTCCGGCCGAACGGCTGGGAACCGTCGCCGCCCGGGCCCGCCGGGGCCCCGCCGACCCGCGCGTCCTGGCGGAGGTCGACGAGGGGGTCCGGCTCGGCCGGGCCGTCCACGAGCGGTGCGAGAGGCAGCGCCGGCGTGAGGCCGGCATGTCCGCGCTCGCCGGCATCGCGCTGGAACTGACCGCGCCCACCAGCCTCTGCGACCTTCTCGACGTCGTCACCCGGCGGGCCCGCCTGCTGTTCGGGGCCGACTTGGCCTGCGTCGCGCTGCCCGGCGCCGACGGCGGGCCGCCGGTCGTCCGCGCGGCGGACGGCCACGTGTCGGCGTTCACCGTCGGCCTCGCCCTGCCCGACCTCACCGGGCCCGGCAACGCCGCGATCCCCGTCTGGACCACGGACTACCTGAGCGACGACCGGGTCGGGCAGCACACCGCGCTCGGCACGGCGGTCGCGGCCGAGGGGGTGCGCGCGGCGCTGATGGCGCCGCTCGGCCGGTTCGGACCGGCCGGTGCCCTCTGCCTCGCCGACCGCAGCCCCCGCCACTTCACCTACGAGGAGATCTCTCTGGCGGGTCTGCTCGGCGAACTCGTCGGCGCCGCCGTGGAGAAGGTCACGGCGCTGGAGGGCGCCCGCACGGACCTGTCCGAACTCGGTGTCCGGTACGAACAGCTCGAACGGCGCCTGGGGGCTGTCGCCGACCTGCGGGAGCTGCACCACCGCCTGATCGGGCGGGCCCTGGACGGCGCGGCCCCGTCGGCGCTGGCCGAGGCCGCCGCCGCCCGCACCGGCGGCGCGCTGCGCATCCTCGCCGCCGACGGCTCGGTGCTCGACACGACCGGCGGCGCCCAAGCCTGGGGCCAGGACGAGGACGACTGGCCCGCCGCGGTGGCCGCCCACGCGGCGGGCCGGCCCGTCGCCCTGGGCGAGGACCGCTGGGCCGCCCCGGTCCGGGCCCGGCACACCGGCCTCGGCACCGTCCTGATGCGGCTGGACCGGCCGGTCACCGACGTCGACGTGCAGGTGCTGGCCATCCTCGCCGAGGCGGTGGCCGTCATGCTGCTGGGCGGCGAGGCCGGGCACTCCACGGGCCAGGTCCAGCTCGGCGACGGCCATCTGGACGATCTGCTCAGCGGCCCGTCGCTGCTGGCCGAGCAGGGCGAGCGGCACCGCCTGGACCCCGGACGGCCGCATGTCGTCCTGGTCGCCCGGCCGAAGGCCGACGAGCTGGGCCGGGCGGTCACCTGGGCGGCGCTGCACACCCAGCGCACCGGCGGCCTGGCGGGCGAACGCCGCAACCTGCTGGTCCTGGTCCTGCCGGGCACCGACCCGAACAAGGCCGCCCGCGCCGTCATGGACGAGCTGGCGCCGCTGCTGGACGGGGCCGTGACCATCGCCGGGGCGGGCCCGGTGACCCACCGGGCCGCCGCGTCGGCCGCGTTCGAGGAGGCCCGGCAGTGCCTCGACGCGATGATCGCCCTCGGCGCCACCGGCTGTGTCGCCTCCGCCCGCGACCTCGGCTTCTTCGGGGCGCTGCTCTCCGACAGCCGCGACGTCACGGCGTTCGTGGACTCGGCGATCGGCCCCGTCCTCGACTACGACCGGCAGCGGTTCACCGAGCTGACCAAGACGCTGGAGGCGTACTTCCGTTCCGGCGGCAGTCCGACGTACGCCGCGCAGCAGCTCTTCGTCCACCCCAACACGGTGGGCCGCCGGCTGGAGCGGATCGGGGGCCTGCTGGGCCCCGACTGGCAGCAGCCCGACCACACGCTGAAGATCCAGCTCGCGCTGCGCCTGCACGGCATCCGGCAGTCCCTGCTGGAGGGGCGCGCGGGCGGGCCGGGCAGGGCCGCCGGACGGGCGGGATAAGGGCAGGGCCGCGTTCCGGGCGAGCGCCGCCACCAGGTGCGCGGCGGAGGCCAGCGTCACGTGCCGGTGCCAGCCGTTGTAGGAGCGTCCGGCGAAATCGCGTACGCCGACCCGGTCGGTGATGTCGGCGAAGTCGCGCTCCACGCGCGCGGCGCACCGGCTGAGCGCGTGGAGGGCGGCGGGTTTGTGGTGCACCAGGTCGCTCAGCCACACCTCGCTGGGCCAGTGCCGCCCCTTGGGCCCGGAGCCCATGAGCACGTACTCGCCCTCGTCGCGGCGGGCGGCGGTGGCGGGCGCGCGGCCGGGCAGGTGCACCCGGACGGCGGCGACGAGCACGCACGGGTCCTCGCCGGTCTCCCCCGCGGCGGGCGTGAGGTGGTGGGGCTGGCCGAGCATGCGGAGCAGGCGGTGGGCGGGCAGCGTGCTGTCGCGCTGCCCGGTGCGTCCGGGGCCCGCGGGGGTCAGCGGGAGGGTGGGGCGCACCCGGACCAACGCGGGGACGCCCGCCGGGCGGAGCCGGCCGAGCAGGGCGGTGACCGCGAGGTCGCGCGCGTCGAGCACGACCGGGCGGACCGGCTGCCGCCAGTCGGCGGCCACCTCCAGGAACGTCTCGGCCACGCAGTCGCCGAGCGTCCCGCCGCCGGGGGCGAGGATCTTCCGGGCAGCCGTACCGGCGCCGCCCGCCGCCTCTCCGGGCAGGTGCAGCCGCCAGTTGACGGGGGCGCTCACCTGCGGCGACACCGCCCAGACGCTCACCGCCTGCTGGGCGTTGAGGGTCTGTCCGAGCGCGGGCACGAAACGTTTTCCCACACCCACGCTGTGCTTGCCCGCCTTCGGGATCAGCACGGGGTGCACGACCCAGGCCTGCGGCGGGGCGAGCCGGTCCAGGTGGCGGCAGAGTTCCTGCCGCACCGGCGTCCAGTCCCAGGTGGAGCTGCAGACGAAGTGGTGCAGGCTCTGCTCGGAGGCGGCGCCGTCGACCAGGGTGGCGATGTTGCGGATCGACTTGCGGCCCCGCGCGCGCAGCAGCCCCTGGATGTACTGGGCCCCGCGCCGCCGCTGGTCGCTGCGCGGCAGTGAGGCGAACAGGGCGGGAGCCAGTTCGCCGAGGACGGCGTCGCAGGCGTCCGCCGGGGTGACCGGCCCGTGATCACGCTGCGCGGCCGGGGGGCTGCTGTTCATGAGGGCTCCCAGGCGTGGTCACTGATGTCTCATCCGCACTCTTGTCCGAACGATTGGGAACGGTAGGCGGCGACGGGTGACCGGGCCCAGGTGCGTCGGACCACGCGCTGACGAAACCCCGCAGTGGCCGGGCACTCAGCGCTCCGCGCCCGGCTCCACCGGTTCCCTAGCGGTCGCAGGTGGCGTCACCACACCCAGGGGACTCCCCCACCACCACCCGCCCCTTCCTCCCCATGCCGCCCGGTATGCCCTGTTCCGCACGGTTCGGAAAAGGCAGGGAGAGACCGGTCCTACCGGGCGAGGAGGGGCGTACCGGCCCTCCGCACCAGGGGGAATCGACGCGGGCCCGGGGAGGGCACGTACGTCTTCCCCGGAGGGAACACGGGCGAAGAGGACCGCCCGGCACGGCGGGCGGTGCCGGCGGCGGCATCGCCGCGGGCGTCTCACTCCGTGGACCGGGAACCCGCACACCATCCGATGTGATGAATATCGTTCGCACCGACCGCCGCCTGTCCGGCACATGAGCGCGACTCCAGCGGGACCCCGCCGGCCGCACCTAGGATGGCGCGTCGGCCGCTCGACCGGGCCTCGTCGCGTGGCCGGCACACCGCAGGAGGACGGGTTTGCAGCGTGGGGGAACGGACGGCCCGCACAGCGTCCCGGCACCGGACACGGACCGCGGAACGACACCCGCCGGCCCTGGGACCGACGAGCCGGGAGCCATGCTCTGCCCACGGGCCGCAGACGCCCTGCGCGCCCGGATCCCCGACGTCGTGGAGGCCTACCGGGCCGCCCTGCTGCGCCGCGGCAGCCCGCTGGCGGCCCGTCCGGAGGCCTGGCCGCAGACCCGGCGCCAGGCCCTGGCCATCCTGGGCGAATGCGCCGACGCGCTGGGGCGCGGGGTCCCTCCCCCGGTCACGGAGACGGACGACTACACCCGGCTGCTGGGCGCCCACCGCGCCCTGCAGCGCATACCCGCCGCCGAGTCGGTACGCGCCGTGGAAGTGCTGTGGTCGGCCCTCGAAGCCGCGGTGCACCGGATCGCCGGACCGGGACCGGCCGAGGACGGCTCCCGGGTCTACCGGTGCGTCAACACCGCGTTCCGGGCCGCCGCCGGAGTGCGCTTACTCGCGGGCCTCCTCGGCTACGAGGAGGCCCTCGGCCGTGCCCTGGCGGCCCGCCCCGACCCGCCGGAACCA
>DASTDN010000356.1:0-9773 GCA_035710365.1 Streptomyces sp.
CTCCTTCGTCATGTCCAACTCATTCGCCGACCAGACACTCGCCCAGATCGAGCTGTACACCAAGCCCGACCAGTACCCCACCGGCGTCTACGTCCTGCCCAAACACCTCGACGAAAAAGTCGCCCGACTCCACCTCGACGCACTCGGCGTCAAACTCACCACGCTACGCGCGGAGCAGGCCGAGTACATCGGGGTGAAGGTCGAAGGCCCGTACAAGTCGGACCTCTACCGCTACTGACCACCCGTCCCCCGCCCGGGAGCGGCACAGCGGCTGAACACCGGCCGGTGGCCGCCCCCGGGCACCGGGGGAGGGGCGAGGCGGAGACGGGCACCGCGCGGGACGGCCCGCGCCGGGCCGGCGGGAGTCGTCGCGACGACGGGACGCACCGGCCGGCGCGGCACCCGCCGGGCGCCGGCACGACGCCCGCGGCCCTGTTCCGCACGCGCGCAGCCGTCCTCGAGTGAGGCGCGAGTGCGCCCTGCGACGCTGGGTGCGCGGTCACGAGCCACGGGCGAAGGGGGCGCGCATGGGAGAGCTGCCGCGCCGCGCCCGGCAGTGGCTGGGGCAGAGGTGTGCCCGCCTGCTGTGGCGGACCCTGGAGGACTTCGGCACCGCCCACGACCCCCATGACTCCGACGACCCCCACGGCTCCGGCGCGTCCGGCGCGCGGGAGGCGGTACGGGGCGACGGCTCCGGCAACGGTCACGGAGACGCACGGGAAGACGCACGCGAGGACGGCCGAGGCCGTGCGGCGGCGCAGCCCGGGGCCGGAGGGCCGCCACCCGCCCACCCCGGACTCCCCGGCACGGCGCCCGACACCCCCGGTGCACCAGGTGCACCGCAGGCGCAGGACGCCGCCGGAGTCGCGCGGCGTCAGACCGTCGTGATGACCTCGCCGGCGTCGAAGCGCGGGGCGCGCGGCCGGTAGGCGTCCGGGCCCGGCTTGCCGATGTTGACGATCATGAACGGGGCGTGGTCGTCGTCGAGGAACTCCTGCTGCACACCGGCGTGGTCGAAGCCGTTCATCGGACCGGCGGCCAGCCCCGCGGCACGCACCCCGATGATGAAGTACGCGGCCTGCAGCGCGCTGTTGAGCCGGGAGGACTGCTCACGGGCCGGGCGCTCGGAGTAGAACAGGTCCTTGGCCTGCGGGAATCCGGGGCACAGCCGCGGCAGTTCCTCGTGGAACTCGTGGTCCGCGGAGAGGATCGCGACCATCGGTGCGATGGCCGTCTTGGGCCGGTTGCCCTCGGACATGTGCTTCACCAGGCGCTCGCGGGCCTCGGCGGAGCGGACCAGCGTGATGCGCAGCGGCGACTGGTTGAACGCGGTGGGACCGTACTTGACGAGGTCGTAGATCGCCTGGATCTGCTCCTCGGTCACCGGCTCGTCGGTGAAGGTGTGCGCGGTGCGGGCCTCGCGGAACAGCAGGTCCTGGGCGGAGGGCTCAAGGACGAATGACATGGATACAGCCTTCTCGGTCGGAGTACGGTTCGCCGGTGTGATGTTCGACGGACAAGTGTCCCCCGGAAAGGGCTCCGGGGGCACGCCTGCGACCATTTCTCCAACGACTTTCGCTCACCACTCGACCAGCGCGAAACTGGCGGCCATGCCGCCGCCGAACCCGGCCAGCAGGGTCAGCCCGCCGCCGGGGCGGATGTCGCCCGCGCGGACGGCCGCGTCCAGGGTGATCGGGATGGAGGCGGCACCGGTGTTGCCGTAGCGCGCCACGGTGCGGTGCATGGTGGCGTTGGCCAGCCCCAGGTCGCCGAAGACCTCGTCGAGCATCACGGCGTTGGCCTGGTGCGGGATGAAGTGGCTGACGTCCCCGGGCTCCACCCCCGCCTCGTGCAGGAAGCTCTTGACGAGCTGCGGCAACTGCTCCACCACGAAGCGGCGCACGGCCCGCCCGTCCATGGCGAAGTACTGCAGGTCGGCCTCCAGGGCGCCCACGTCGAGGGGGTGGCGGCTGCCGCCGGCGGGCACCTCGATCAGCTCCGACAGTTCGCCGAACGTGTGCAGGGCGACGTGCCGGATCACGGGCCCGTCCGAGGCGGGGCTGATGACCATGGCACCGGCGCCGTCCCCGAACAGCACGACCGTCCTGCGGTCGGCGGGGTTCAGGATGCGCGAGTACACGTCCGCGCCGATGACCAGCGCGTAGCCGCCGCGCCGCAGGATGGCGCTGCCGACCGCGGACAGCGCGAACACCGTGCCGGAGCACACCGCGTTGACGTCGAAGGCGGCCGTGCCGGACGCGCCGAGGTTGCGCTGCACGTAGGCGGCCGTCGGCGGCTGCGGACGGTCCGGGGTGGACGTGGCGACCGCGATCACGGACAACTGCTCGGCGGTGATGCCGGCCGCCGCCATCGCGGCCCGGGCCGCGGCCGTGGCCAGGTCCGACGTGGCCTCGCCCTCGGCGGCCCAGCGTCGCTCCCGGATGCCGGTCTTGCGGGAGATCCACGCGTCGTCGACCCCGGCCGGCGCGCCGACCTCGTCGTTCGAGACGACCCGGTCCGGCACATAGGCACCCGTACCGACGATCCTGACGTCCCTGATGGGGTGACCGGTGTGGAAGATCATTTCGTCGTTCATGCGGTTGCCCGCCCCTCACCTGATCTGGGAGAACTGTGCGACAAGGCCGGCCGGTGACGGCCGTGACGGTCCCGTGGCGCGGGCCGGCGGGCAGCCGCGGGGCCGCGCCCGCCGGCCCGCACCACGGGACCCGGAAGGTACTGCGCGCCGTGCGTGCCCGGCCCCGCGGCGCGGGGGGCGCCACGACGGTCCGGGCAAGCAGGCCCGGCGAGGTTCAGCGGCGTTCGTAGAGCCGCTTGTGGCCGCTGATGCCGGCCAGCCGGAACGGGCCGCCGGTCTGCTTCGGGTTGGCGTGGCTGCCGCCGTCGGACGGCAGCCTGTGCTCGTGCAGCTCGCGGTAGGCGGCGTAGTCGAGCGGCGTGCGCCGGTCGATCGCCTCGCGGTTCGCCCCGGTGCGCAGGTGCTCCTTGTACCCGGGGACGACGGTGCCCGCGAAGAACTCGGCGACCGAGCCCGAGCCGTAGCTGAGGAAGCCGACCGCACGGTCCGTCAGGTCCTCGGCCCGGTCCAGCAGCGACGCGAGGGCGAGGTACACGGAGGCGGTGTAGCTGTTGCCGATGACCGTGTTGTACGCCGTGGTCTGCCCGATGGCGGCGGCGATGGCGTCCTTGTCGGTGTCCTGGCCGCAGTAGTTCAGCAGGTGGCGGTGGGCCTTGTACGCCATCTTGGTGAATGGCTGGTGGTAGCAGAACGCGGCGAACTCCTCCAGCGACCGGCCGCCCTGCTCCGTGTAGTCCTTCCAGGTGCCCTCGACGGCCTGGAGGTAGGCGCCGATCGACTCCTGCCCGTCGACCAGGGCGGCGTCGCGGTAGTTGGGCCGCCAGAAGTCCATGACGTCGGCGGTGAACAGCCCGGAGGGGTCCTCGATGCGCACCAGCGCCGGGTCCGCGGCGACCAGCATGGCCACGGCGGCGCCGCCCTGCGTCGCCTCGCCCGGGCTGTCCAGGTCGTACTTGGAGACGTCGCTGGCGATGACCAGGACCTGCTGCGCGGGGTCGCGCCGCACCAGGCCGATCGCGAACTGCAGGGCCGCCGTCGCCCCGTAGCAGGCCTGCTTCAGCTCCACGACCCGGGTCGCCGACGACAGCCCGATCAGGGAGTGGACGTACACGCCGGCCGCCTTGGCCTGGTCGATGGACGACTCCGTGGCGAAGACGACGGTGCGGATCCGGTCCGTGCCGTGCCGGGCCACGATGGGCGCCGCCGCCGCGGCGCCCATCGTGACGATGTCCTCGTCGGCGGCGGGCACGCTCATCGACTCCTGGCCGATGCCCACGTGGTACTTGCCGATCTCGGTGCCGTTGTGCGCGGCGAGCTCCGTGTGCGGAAGGACGTACTCCGCGGTGGCGAACGACAGATCGTGAATCCCTATGGAGATGGACATGCCCTATGCACCAACCTTTGCGGTGTTGTTGTCGCGTTCGAGCTGGACGTGCGCCCGCATCAGCTCGCCCGGGTTCGTCTGCGCCGCGAGCAGGGAGAGCTCACCGCACAGCACCGTCGCCGCCGCGATGACCGCGAGGCGGCGCGCGTTCTCGCCGGGCTCCCGCTCGGCGCGGCAGCCCAGCCGCGTCAGGTTCGTCTCCACGAAGCCCAGACCCTTGCCGTTGCCGACCGAGCCCACGATCAGGTTCGGCAGCGTGCACGCGAAGTACAGGTCGCCGTCGCGGTCCTCGGCCATGACGACGCCCTGCGAGCCCTCGACGATGTTGGCCGCGTCCTGCCCGGTCGCCAGGTAGAAGCCCAGCAGCATGTTCGCGAAGTGGGCGTTGGCCGAGCGGATGCCGCCGGCCAGCAGCGTGCCGAGCAGGTTCTTGCGGATGTTCAGCTCGACGATCTTCGCGGCGGTGGTGTGCAGGACGTTCTCGACGACCTCGCGCGGCACCGTCAGCTCGGTCACGACGTTCTTGCCGCGGCCGAGGATGCCGTTGATGGCGGTGGCCTTCTTGTCGGTGCAGTAGTTGCCCGAGATCGAGGCGTAGGAGATGCCGGGGACCGTCTTCAGCAGGTGGTTGAGCAGCGCGTCGGAGGCGAGCGTGGCCATGTTGTGGCCGGAGGCGTCGCCGGTGGTGAACTCGAAGCGGATGAACAGCAGGTTCGCGTTGATCTCGTGCCGGATGTCGATGAGCTGCGCGAACCTGCTGCAGCCGCGCACCACCTCGCGCAGCTCGTCCATCCGGGAGTGGATGGCCTGCGCGGCCGCGAACGCGGTCTGCGCGTCGGTCGCCTCCACCAGCACCGACCGGGTCATCCGCTCGTCGACGAGCGTGGCGACGATGCCCTCGTCGACCAGCCGGGAGATCTTCGCGCCGCGGCCCACGGACGGCCACAGCGGCGACTCGTAGGTGGCCAGCGGCACGTGCGTCTCGGTCTGGGCGACGTTGCCGGAAATACGAATGGGGCCCACCCACCGCATGGGGACCCCGGCAATGGCGTGCGTGTCGGTCATCGTGTGCTTCCCGTCGTCTCGTGGAGGTCACCGGCGGAGCTGGAGCGCCGGGCGAGCGGCCCGGTCCCGATGCCCCGGTCGGCGCAGAAGGTCCGAAGGGAGCCGTGGATCAGCAGATCGCACCTGCGCAGGTCGGCGGGGGTGCGCGCGCCGAGCATCGTCTGCAGCGCGGCAAGCTGGTCCAGCCAGGTGGTGAGCTGGCCGACCAGCGCGTCGACGCCGTTGTCGAGCAGCGTGCGCAGGAATCCGCCGGAGGAGCCGACGGCGTGCGCGCCGAGCGCCAGGGCGCGGGCGACGTCGAGGGGGTGACGGACCCCGCCGGACGCCAGCAGGGGCAGGTCCACGCCCTGCGCGTCCAGCAGACAGGCGGGCGCGGACTGGCCCCAGCCGTGCAGGAAGGCGTACTCGCCGAGCGCCCGGCGGCCGTTCTCGATGCGGGCGAAGTCGGTGCCGCCCCGGCCGCTGACGTCGGCCACGGACACGCCGAGGTTCTTCACCGTCTCGATGGTCTGCCGGCTCAGGCCGTTGCCGACCTCCTTGAGGATCACGGGGATGTCCACGGCCGCCGCGATCTTCTCGATCTGCCCGGCCCACGCGGAGAACGACCGGTCGCCCTCCGGCATCGCCGTCTCCTGCGCCGTGTTGATGTGGATCTGCAGCGCGTCGGCGCGGATCAGCTCGATGACCCGCCACACGTTCTCCACGGAGGCGTTGGCGTTGACGTTCGCCATGATGAACCCGTCGGGGTTCTCCTTGCGCAGCACGCTGAAGGTGTCCGCGCACGAGGGGTCCTTGATGAAGGCGTTCATGGACCCGGACGCGATGGGGACGCCGGTCTCCCGGGCGGCGATGGCCAGGTCCCGGTTGATGAGGCCGGTCTTGACGCTGCCGCCGGTCATCGCGTTGATGTAGATCGGCACCGGCCAGGAGATGCCGGCGAAGGCGGTGGCCAGGGACACGTCCTCGCGGTCGATGCCGGCCAGCGCGTGGTGCACGAACGACACCTCGTCGAACTGGTTGACCCCGCGGTGCGTGTCCTGCTGCTCGATGGCGAGCCGGACGTGGTCGTCCTTGCGTTGAGCGCTCATTCCTCGATCCCTTCCAGGGCGGGACGAATGGGCAGGGGCAGCACCCCGGCCGCCGCCCACCGTTGCCGTACTTGTGAGATGTCGTGGTGCGCCTCGGCGTCCAGCAGGGCGATCCCGCAGTCGCCGCCTCCCGCGCCGGAGGGCTTGGCGGCTCCGCCGGCCTCCTCGGCGGCGTCGCACAGCCGCGTCAGCTTCGGTGTGAAGATGCCGAGGCCGACCTCGTCGTCGAGCTGGGCCAGTTCCCCGCGGGCCCGGCGGATCTGCGACAGCAGGCCCGCCCGGTCGCCGGTCTCCAGCGCGGTGACCGCGGCGCTCACACAGTCGTTGGTGGCGTCGACGAACCTGCGGTGGGAGGCGCTGCCCCGCCAGTTGCGGCGGTGCAGGTCGGACACCAGGGCCGCGGTGGAGACGGGCTCGCCGGTCCAGCCGACCTCCAGGGTCAGGCCCGCGGGCGCCGGGAGCCGCCGCACCTCGTGGCCCGGCCAGGGCGCCTTGAGGGTCCGGTCGACGCCGATGCGCCGGGCCAGGTCGGTCACGAAGGCGCGGTCGGGCGCGCGGTAGCTGATCCAGCCGCCCCAGGCGCTCGCGGCGAGGTCGCCGCCGGAGCCCTTCGGGTCGAGCCGCGCCGAGGCGAGCACGGCGAGCCGGTACCGCTCCTCGGTGGACAGCTCCAGCCCGCTGAAGGCGGCCACGGCCGAGACGGTCGCCACGGTCACCGCGCCGCTGGAGCCCAGCCCGTACTTGCGGCCCTCGTCGTGCAGCCGGCTGGTGATGTCCAGGGTCAGCGCGGGCACCGGCATCCCGCGCTCGGTCAGCAGCCGCGCCACCGTCTCGACCGCCGACACCACGTACGTCAGTCCCTTGCCGGCCGCCTGCCGTTCGACGTCCGCGCCGCAGACGACGAGCCGGTCCTCGTGCCAGCGCCAGGGCACCGCCCGGGTGCCGAGGTCGGAGGAGACGACGACGGCGGGCCCGCCGGGCGCGGCGGTGTCGCCGCTGCCGGTGACGGTGACACCGATGTGCCGGTCGACCGCCGTGAGGATCGCCGGGTTGCCGGGGTCGACCACCGCGTACTCGCCCGCGACGAACAGCTTGCCCGGCGCGTGCCGGACGACGGTGCGCCCGGCGGCCGTCGTGCGCTGCGGCGTCATCGTCCGCCCTCGCCGAGCAGCCGGGCGCCCGGCCCCGGCCCGGCGACGAGGACCGTGCCGCCGGGCGCGGCGGCGCGTACGGCGTCGGCGACCCGCTCGGCGTCCGTGCGGTGGCACAGCACCTTCACGTTGGGCCCGGCGTCCATGGTGGCGAAGGCGGCGACGCCGTCCCGCCGCAGCTGGAGCACCTGGTCGAGGACGGTGACGGTGGCCGGGGACAGGTACCGCACGGCGGGGCGGGCGGCCAGCATCGTGGCGTGCATGCCGAGCGCGTTGCGTTCGGCGATCTCGCCGACGGCCTCCAGGTCGCCCTTGGTCAGGGCCGCCCGCATGTCCGTCAGGTCCGCCCTGCTGGAGTCGGCCCACGGCCGGTACAGCGGCGAGGTGTCGACGGTGCGGCGCATGGCCTCGCGGCTGGAGACGGGCTTGGGCCCGGCGTTGACGACGGCGATGACGAGCGCCGGGTCGAGAGAGGCGGCGGTGGGCACCGGCTCGGCGTACGAGCCGAGGTCGGCGGCCTCGCGGTCGGCGGTGTCGGGCCCGGCGTGCCACACGGTGAAGTCGCCGAAGACGGACCGGGAGGCCGAGCCGGAGCCGCGCCGGGCCAGCCGGGACAGCCCGGTGTCGTCCAGGCCGAGCCCGTACGCCGCCGCCGCGGCCACGGCGAGCGCGGCGAACCCGCTGGCGGAGGAGGCGAGGCCGGCGCCGGTGGGCACCGTGTTGCGGGTGTCCACCTCGGCCCGCGCGTCGCTTCCGGCCCGCTCGCGGACCAGGTCGAGGAACGCGGTGATGCGGGCTCCGGCGTCGCCCGTCGCGGGCGTGCCGTTGAGGGTCACCCGGTCCTGCCCGGCGCCGGGCGCGAGGCGGACGGTCGTGGTCGTGGGGAAGACGTCCAGGGTCATCGACAGGCTGTCGGTGACGGGCAGGATCAGGCGTTCGTCGCGCTTGCCCCAGTACTTGATCAGCGCGATGTTCGGGTGCGCGACGGCGGTGGCGGCCGGGGAGCCGTCCTGCCCGCGTGTGTCGAGCACGGCGGTCGGGTTGTCACGGCGCATGGTTGTCGAGCCCCTTCAGCGGTACGACCCAGGTCTGTACGGCCCCGGCCTCGTGCAGCCGCCGGGTGACCTCCCGGGCCTGCCCCGGCTGGGCCAGTGCGATCAGGCAGCCGCCCAGGCCGCCCCCGGTGATCTTGGCACCGAGGCTGCCCGCGCTCAGCGCGGCGGAGACCAGGGCCTCGATGCGGTCGGTGCTCAGCCCGGCCGCCTGCAGCAGTTCGTGGTACTCGGTGAGGCGCGCGCCCAGTTCCTTCGCCCGGCCCTCGGCGAGGTCCTGCCGGGCCGCCTCGGTCAGCTCCGTCGCCGTACGGACGAAGCGTTCCTCGGCGCCGGGGCGGCTGCGGAATCCGGACCGCAGCAGCTCGACGGCCTCCCTGGTGCTGCCCAGCTCACCGCTGTCGGCGACGATGAACAGGCCGTCGCAGCCGATGTCGAGGTCCTCGGTGCGGCCCTGCTGGAACAGCAGCGGCCGGGAGGCGCCGACGGCCTTGGCGTCCACGCCGCTGGCCTTGCCGTGCGCCATGTTCTCCGACGTCTGCACCAGGTCGAACACGGTCGACTCGGTCAGCTTGCGGCCCACCAGGTCGGCCAGGGCCAGCGCGATGGCGCGGGAACTCGCCGCGCTGGATCCGAGGCCCCGCCCGTGCGGGATGGCGCCGTCGAGGATGACGTCGAGGTGCGGCCCGCCGGTGAGGCCCACCCTCGTCTTGAACTCCTCGGTCAGGCGGCGCAGGCCGTCGGAGGCCTGCGTCACCATCGCACGCGAGGGGGAACCCGTCATGGTGTAGGACAGGTCGCCCTGGCCGTCGGGCGTGCGGGAGGACCACCCGGCGCTCGCCGTGACCGTCAACTGCGGAATGGGGACGGCGAGCGCCGGAGCTCCGTAGACGACCGCGTGCTCTCCCAGCAGGATCGCCTTGGCGTGCGCCCGGCCGATGCCGACCGAGCGGGCGCGGCGGTCCTCCGAAACCTCCTCCGCTGAGGTCCGTAGAGTCAACGCACTCAGCTCCCTTGTCTGTTCTGTCGGATGCGGCCGTGCAGGAGTCGGCGACAGGCGCCCACGCCGAAGCACCCGGCCGACGAGCGGACCGGGTGCGGGAAGAAGAGAAGAGACTTGGTGCCGTACGCGCTGAGAACCGGTCCGGGTACGGACGGGCGGGCAGGCACGCGACCCACCGCCGGCAACTGTTTCCGGGCAGGGGTGACTTAAGTGGATAGTGACACCGGTCGGCTCCCACGCCAAGCCCCGTAGAAAGTGACTTGGATCACTTCCCGCGGAGGTGGTGGGCCGAGAACCCACAGAAAAGGCGGAAAACCCCGGGCGGGCACGGGCGTACGGACCGGGCTGCGGCGGGCCGGCACCCCCGCGCCCCGGCCCGCCCCGCGCCCGAAACGCCGAAAAGCCCCGGCCGGGGGCGCGCGGGGGGGGGGGGC
>DASTDN010000357.1:0-12645 GCA_035710365.1 Streptomyces sp.
GCCGTCAAGGCGCGCGTGATGTCGATGGACCCGAGCCTGGAACAGGCAGCGCAGGATCTGTACGCCGGGCCCGTGCAGACGTTCCTCAGGGTCACCCTGCCGATCGCCGCGCCGGGCATCGCGGCGGGCGCGCTCCTCGCCTTCGCGCTGTCCTTCGACGACTTCATCATCACCAATTTCAACGCCGGCTCGACCGTCACGTTCCCCATGTTCGTGTGGGGGTCCGCGCAGCGCGGCACTCCGGTGCAGATCAACGTGATCGGCACGGCCATGTTCGCCGTCGCCGTCCTGCTCGTCCTGATCTCCATGGCCGCCGGGAACCGCCGCAGGAAACAGAAGGCATGACTTCCGTGAGGATGCTCCTCCGGCCGAGAGACGGCCGGGAGCGCGGGAGAGGGGCCGCGGCGGGCCGGAGACCCTCGGCGACGCGGCCCGACGACCGGCCGGTCCGCGGGGACCGCTCCGGCGGCCGGGAGGCCCGGCGCACCCGCGCCGGCTACGTCGGCCGACCGGACGCGGGGCGCCGTAAGCCGTCGGCCCGCGCGACGGCCCTCGGCGCGAGCCGCACGTACAGCGCCACCAGCACCGCGCACAGGCACCAGCTCGCCACCACGTCCAGCGGCCAGTGGTAGCCGCGCCGCACCAGGCCGAAACCCACCCCGGCGTTCACGACGAGGCAGGCGGCGACCAGGGCGCGGCGCGCGCGTGCGGTGCGCAGCAGGGGAAGCAGCAGCACGGCAGCGGTCCCGTAGGCGACGGCGGCCGTCGCCGTGTGCCCCGAGGGGAAGAACCCGGAGCCGGGGTGCACCGGCGTCCCGGGCCGGTCCGTCAGCTCCTTCAAGGGCACCACCAGCAGCGGCACGGCCGCCATGGGCGCGGCGGCCAGCGCGGGCGGCAGCCACCAGCGGACGGACCCCGCCGCCCGCCCCCGCAGCGCGGTGTACGCCAGGACGGTCAGCAGCACCGGCAGCGCGACCTCGACGTTGCCGAGGTCGGCGAGGAGTTCGGACCCCCGGTCCGGGTGGCGGAGCGCCCGGCTCAGACGGGCGTCGGCGTCCAGCAGCGGACCGCGGCCGACGACCTGCCAGGTGATCAGGCCGAACAGCACGGCGGGCAGCACGAGCGAGGGAAGGAGGGGCACATGGGGGCGCGACACGCGTCCAGCCTGCCAGGACCGGCCAATTCCCCGTGGCCCGGTGTAGTGCGACACGACAAGCGGAATGATGCGGCAGAGGCATCCGTCAGGGCCCGCAGAAGCCGACCGGTGCGGGCCCGCACCGAACCGGAGGACTGCGCATGGCCGAACCGCTCACCGCGAGCCGGCTGGTCGCCGCGCTGCGCGAGGAGGGCTGCACGGTGCGGGAGGTCGGCGACTGGCGGACCAACAACCGCAACCACGTGGGCGCCTGGGGTCCCGTCAACGGGGTGATGATGCACCACACCGTCACCGGCCCCGGGGCCGACGTCGTGGGTCTCATCTACCGCGGCCACAGCGAACTCCCGGGTCCGCTCGCCGCCGGCTGCGTCACCAAGGACGGCACCGTCCACCTGGTGGGCAACGGCCGCGCCAACCACGCGGGCGGCGGCGACCCGGACGTCCTGAGGGCCGTCGTCGACGAGTCGTACGGCGACCGCCCGCCCCCCACGGACGAACACCAGGGTTCCTCCGGAGCCGTCGACGGCAACGCCCGCTTCTACGGCTTCGAGTGCGAGAACCTCGGCGACGGCAAGGACCCCTGGCCGCCCGCCCAGTACGCCGCCATGGTCCGGGCCGCGGCGGGCATCTGCCGTGCGCACGGCTGGGGGCCGAAGTCGGCGATCGGCCACCTGGAGTGGTCCGACTGGAAGTCCGACCCCAGGGGCTTCGACATGAAGGACTTCCGCCGTGACCTCGCCGACTGCCTGGCGCTCCCGGCGGGCCAGTGGGAAGGAGAGGATCCCGTGCCCCAGTACGTCAACCTCGGCCTGGACGAGCCCTGCACGCTCGGACCCGGCGCCTGGAACAGCATCGAGTTCACCAAGGAGTGGACCGACGAGCCGGGCCACCACGCCACGGACGGATCGGTGTGGGCGCGCGGCCCGGCCCGGTTCACCGGCTCCCTCAGCCTGCACGTGGAGGGGCTGCCCGCCGGCGCGGTGGTCCAGGCGCGGATGAGCGAGTACGAGGGCTCCGACCACCTCAAGGACCACTCCATCCACGAGATCGTCGGCACCTCGGGCGGCACGTTCGCGACCGTCCCCCTCACGCGGCGCCTCGCGTCCGGCCGCGGGATGCGGATCCGGCTGCTGAACCAGTCGGCGGGGCCGGTGACGATCTCCAGCGCCGTGCTGACCGTGCTGCTGTGGAAGGAGGGGTGACGGGAGCCGGCCCGGAGCGCGGGGAGGAAGAGGGGAGAACGGCCGAAGGGCCGGCACAAGGGGGGTGCGCCGGCCCTTCGGAGAACGTCCGTGTCGGCCGTTCTGATCGGAACGTCGCGCGCCCCGGGGGGTTTGGGGCGGGCGACCGTCCGATCGGTGAGGAGATCCGAAGCCGAGACTTCGGTGTGTGCGCGAGGCACGACCAGGTCGAAGCTGGGGAGGCCCCGGCCTGATGTCACCCACAGTCCCCTGTGGGCGGGGGTGTATCTCTCATCTGCGTAGAACCTACGGCAGGGGGTCCGCGGAGGACAGAAGGATCGGCGTCCTGACATCCACCTCGCACACCTTCTTCACACGCTCTGCCGCTGAGGCGCAGCCGCCGCGGCGGGCGGGGCCGGGAAGGACCGCTCAGAGGCGGGTGAAGGCCTGCTCGATGATGTCGAGGCCCTCGTTCAGCAGGTCCTCGCCGATCACCAGCGGCGGCAGGAAACGCAGCACGTTGCCGTACGTGCCGCAGGTCAGGACCAGCAGGCCCTCCTGATGGCAGGCCTTGGCGAGCGCGGCCGTCGACGCGGCGTCCGGCTCCTTGGTCGTACGGTCCTTGACCAGCTCGATCGCGATCATCGCGCCCCGGCCGCGGATGTCGCCGATGAGGTCGAACTTCTCCGCCATGGCGGTCAGGCGGGGCTTCATGACCTCCTCGATCCGGCGGGCCTTCGCGTTGAGGTCGAGTTCCTTCATGGTCTCGATCGCGCCGAGCGCGCCCGCGCAGGCGACCGGGTTGCCGCCGTAGGTGCCGCCGAGGCCGCCCGAGTGCGCGGCGTCCATGATCTCGGCGCGGCCCGTGACGGCGGCCAGCGGCAGACCGCCGGCGATGCCCTTGGCCGTCGTGATCAGGTCCGGCACCACACCCTCGTCCTCGCAGGCGAACCACTGGCCGGTGCGGCAGAAACCGGACTGGATCTCGTCGGCGACGAACACGATGCCGTGGTCGGCGGCGAACGCGCTGAGGGCCGGCAGGAAGCCCTTGGCCGGCTCGATGAACCCGCCCTCGCCGAGCACGGGCTCGATGACGATCGCGGCGACGTTCTCCGGGCCGACCTGCTTGGTGATCTGGTCGATCGCCTGCGCGGCGGCCTCCGGCCCGGCGTTCGCGGCACCCGTCG
The DNA here is from genome assembly GCA_035710365.1 of Streptomyces sp. Lineage (GTDB taxonomy): Bacteria > Actinomycetota > Actinomycetes > Streptomycetales > Streptomycetaceae > Streptomyces. Next base: position 3,525 of record DASTDN010000357.1, read on the forward strand.
GCCAGCGGTAGCCGTACGCCACCGGCACCCGGTACACCTCGGGCGCGAACGGACCGAAGCCGTGCTTGTACGGCATGTTCTTCGCGGTCAGCGCCATGGTGAGGTTCGTGCGGCCGTGGTAGCCGTGGTCGAACACGACCACCGCCTGCCGCTTGGTGTACGCGCGGGCGATCTTGACGGCGTTCTCGACGGCCTCGGCGCCGCTGTTGAACAGGGCGGACTTCTTGGCGTGGTCACCGGGCGTCAGCTCGGCCAGCCGCTCGGCCACCTCGACGTACCCCTCGTAGGGCGTGACCATGAAACAGGTGTGGGTGAAGTCCGCGAGCTGGGCGGCGGCCCGGCGGACGACGGCCTCGGCGGAGGCGCCGACCGACGTCACGGCGATCCCGGAACCGAAGTCGATGAGCCGGTTGCCGTCGACGTCCTCGATGATCCCGCCGCCCGCGCGCGCGGTGAAGACGGGCAGTACGGAGCCCACGCCCTGCGCGACCGCGGCGGTGCGGCGGGCCTGCAACTCCTGCGACTTCGGACCGGGGACGGCGGTGACGACGCGGCGCTCCTGCGGGACTGCGGACATGCGGGGCTCCTGGAGGGGGGTGGTGCGGACGCTGGTCTTCTTTTCTCGCAGGCTAGGGGCGGGAGCGGGGGGTGGGCCTGCTCCATGTGGGCGTTGTGGTGGGGGGTGGTTGTCCGTGATGGACATGGCGGCCCGGGAATCCGGACACGGCGACGGGACGGCCGGAGCCCGGCACGGCGGCCGCGTATCCGGTGAACACGCGGGGCGGGGGCACTAGATTGACCGCGGACGACGCAGGACCGGCTGGCCAGGGGGCAGGCACGATGGACACTGACGGCACGCACGACGCTCGCGGCACGCACGCCGACCGCGTACCGAGGCCGGCCCCGCCGCAGCCGCCGCCCGGTGTCCTGCCCCCCGTACCGGCCGCTCCCCCCGCGCCGCCCGTCCCGCCCGTGCCGCAGGCACGGCCCGGGGGCGTCCCGGCCGTCGCCGCATGGCTCGACGAACCGCGCCCACAGGCCGGGCCCGGCGTCTGGCGGTTCGGGTTCACGCCGTACCGGCCGCCCGTCGCCGCTCCCAAGCTGGAGACGTCGACGCTGGTGGGTGCGCTGATCCCGCTCGTCGCGGTGCTGATCCTCTGGTCGGTGTGGCAGCAGGGGGCCGTGCCCTACCAGTGGGCCCCCCTCAAGTGGTTCACGCCCGGCGAGTGGTGGTACGCGGGCACGGTCTGGCCCCAGGACGGCGTCTGGCAGGGAGTGCACGCCCGGATCGTCTACGACGGCGCCGCCTTCCTGCTCCTCGTCCTCGGCGCGGGACGGCTCGGGAGCTGGTCCCGCGTGATCCGCTTCTACCTCGACCGGCACGGCGTGCGGGTCCGCGTCGTGGCGACGGTCCTCGCCGCGCTGGCCGTACTCGGCCTCGTCTGGCCGGAGACCGTCCCCGGGGAGCCCTGGGAGCCGCTGCCGGTCGTCGGCCCGGTGCTCTCCCTCGTCGCCCTCCTCACCGGCGGAGTCGAGGTCTTCCGGTCCACGGCCGTCACCTACGGCCTGTACACCCTGATCACCGCGGCAGTGCTGTGGCCCTTCGCCCGGACCGGGGGCTGGTGGCCGCTCCTGCGCGAGCGGCTCGCCGCCCGCTCCGCGCGGGGCGTCGACGAGCCCCCGGCGGCCGTGCCGCTGCCCGAGTCCCAGTGGCCCCCGCTCCGGGAGGCCGGACAGCACCGCGCGGCCGACCTGCTCACCGCCGAGGTGCTGGGCGGGCGGATGAACGACGTCGACTGCGTCCGCGTCCGGCACGCCTGGCGGCGGACCCGGCACGAGAGCCCCCGGGTCGCCGACTTCGCCGGCACCGTGCTCCGCGACGGGGCGGCGGCCTGGACGCACCCGTCCGGGGACCGCGACCTGCCCGCCCGCACCGCCCGGCACGACCTCCTCGCCGGCCAGGTACGGATCGGCTGCTGCGCCCCCGCCCGGACCAACCCGGTCGAGCGCCACGGCACCGGCGTCGCCCTCGGCCCGGCCGTGCTCGGCACCTCGCTGCTCGCCGTCGGCCCCTCGGGCGTCGGCAAGACCCGCGCCCTGGTCCGGCCCGTCGCGGAGAACCTCGCCCTCCAGGCCCTCACCGGCGGCTGCGCCGTCGTCGTGGTCGGCGGCGCGGGCGCCTCGCTCGGCCCCGACGAGGCGTACGACGTCGTCGTCCGGCTCGGCGACCCCTCCTCCGTCCACGACCTCGACCTCTACGCCGACTCCACCGACCCGGACGAGGCGGCCTCCTTCCTCGCCGAGGGCATGGTCGGCGACCTCGACGCGGTCGACAGCCGGCGCGCGGCCACGGCCCTCGCGCAACTGCTCGGCCCGTACCGGGCGGTGCACGGCCGCTTCCCCGGCGTGCCGGAGCTGCGCGAACTGCTGGAAGGCGACCCGGGCGCGCTGTCGGTGCTGCGCAGCGGGCTCGACGAGGGGACGCACCCCGCCATGCGCCGCGAGCTGGAGGCCCGTGTCCGGCAGGCGGGCACCGCGGCCGACCCCGGTCCGGCGCTCGCGGACCGGCTCGCCCTGCTCGACCGGCCCGCCTTCGAGCGGTTCTTCGGCGCGGGGGGGACCCGGCACTTCTCGCTGCGTTCCGTGGTCCACCACCCGCTCCGGGTGCGGGTCGCCCTGCCCGAGCGGGGGCACGAGGAGGCGTCGCGGCTGCTGACCCGGCTCGTGCTCGCCCAGTTCGCGGCCGTGGCCCGCTCGGGCGGGGACCGCGAGCACTTCGCCTGCCTGGTCCTGGACGACGCGGCGGGCGCCGTGACCACCGAGACGGTCCGCGGCGTCCAGCGGCTCCGTTCCGCGAATGCCGGTGCCGTCCTCACCCTGCGCACCCTCGCGGACGTGCCCGAGGCGCTGCACGGGCCCCTGTTCAGCGCGGTGGGCTGCCGCATGGCGTTCTCCGGCGTCACCACCTGGGACGGGCGGGCCTTCGCCGAGGCGTGGGGCAAGGAGCGTGTGGAGATCGAGGAGGTCGCCCACCACACCGTCTTCGCCGACCAGCCCATGACCCGCGCCCTGCACGCGCTGCGCAAGCTGGTGACGGGCAGGGCAGTGACCACGGAGGCCGTCACCTGGCGGCAGATCGAGCGCGAGCGCTGGCCCGCCTCCGAGCTGGCGCACTCCGTGCCGCCCGGCCACGCCGTGCTGTCGCTGACCGACGTGAGGGGGGAGCACGCCCCGCCGCTGCTGGTGAAGCTGGGCTGAGGCCCTGCCGCCCTCCCCGGGGTCCGTTCCGCAAGGCCCCGGGGAGGAAACCGGGGAGGGCGGGCGCAAGGGGCCGTCCAGTGAGGCAGAATCACCACAGGTCGTTCATACTTGGCGGCCAAGTGGTCACCATGGTTGCCTGATCGCCACATTGCCGTGCACGAAGCGCTCATATGCGCAGAAGACCCGAAGGCCTCATGCCCCCCACGCTCGCCTCGCTCGTCCACCACTCCGCGCTGAAGCTGACCGTGCGGGCCGGCGAGGACCGCCTGGACGTGCCCGTGCGGTGGGCGCACGTCAGCGAACTCGCCGACCCCGTGCCCTACATGGAGGGCGGGGAACTGCTGCTGATCACCGCGCTCACCCTGGACGCGGAGGACCCGCACACCATGCGCCGCTACGTGAAGCGGCTCGCCGGGGCGGGTGTCGTCGGTCTCGGCTTCGCCGTCGGCGTCAACTACGAGGAGATCCCCGAGGCCCTCGTCGAGGCGGCCCGGCGGGAGGGCCTGCCGCTGCTGGAGGTGCCGCGCCGGACCCCGTTCCTCGCCATCAGCAAGGCCGTGTCCGCCGCCATCGCCGCCGACCAGTACCGGGCCGTGACGGCGGGCTTCGCCGCACAGCGCGAGCTGACCCGGCAGGCCCTCACCGCGGGCCCCGAAGGGCTGCTCGCCGCGCTCGCCGCCCAGGTCGACGGCTGGGCGGCGCTGTACGACGCCTCGGGCACCGTCGTCGCCACGGCACCCGAGTGGGCCGGACGCCGCGCCGCCCGGCTGACGCAGGACGTCCAGCGGCTGCGGGAGCGGCCCGCGCCCGCATCCTCGGTCGTGGGCGGCCCCGAGCACGAGGACCGCGTCGAACTGCACTCCCTCGGCACCGGCCGCGGCCCCCGTGCCGCGCTCGCCGTCGGCACCGCCGCGGCACCCGGCACCGCCGGGCGGTACGCCGTCCACTCGGCCATCGCCCTGCTCACCCTCACCACCGAACGCTCCCGCTCCCTGGCCGAGGCCGAGCAGCGGATCGGTGCCGCCGTCCTGCGCATGCTGCTCGCCGGGCAGCCGGACCACGCCCGCGCCGTCGCCGGAGACCTGTACGGCGGGCTGCTGGACGCCCCGTTCCGGATCGTCGTCGCCGAGCCGCTGGCGGCGTCCGTCGGGCGCGTCCGCACCGGGCGGCGCGCCCCCGCGCCCGCCGCCCGCACCTCGGCCGCCGCCCTCGCCGCCGCCGACGCGGACGGCGACCCGCTCGGCGCCCTCGCCGAGGCCGTGGAGTCCGCCGCCGCCCGCGCGGGCGAGGCCGTGCTGGTCGTGCCCGAGGGGGAGCGGCTGGTGGTGCTGGCCCAGGACGGCGCGGCGGCCGTCGCGGGCTGCTGCGAGTACGCCGCCGCCCTGGAGGCGGCCCGGTCCGAGCAGACCACCGCCGCGGACGACGACGAGATCGTCCTCGGGCTGTCCGCGCCCTCGGGCCCCATCGCCGCGGCGGCCGCCTACAAGCAGGCCGAGCAGGCACTGTCGGTGGCGCGGCGCCGCGGCCGGGTCCTCGTCGAGCACGAGCAGCTCGCCGCCGGGTCGGTCCTGCCGCTGCTCGCCGACGACGCGGTGCGGGCGTTCGCCGACGGACTGCTGCGCGCGCTGTACGAGCACGACGCGACCGGCCGCGGCGACCTCGTCAAGTCGCTGCGCGCCTGGCTGTCCCGGCACGGGCAGTGGGACGCCGCCGCGGCCGACCTCGGCGTCCACCGCCACACCCTGCGTTACCGCATGCGGCGCGTCGAGGAGATCCTGGGCCGCTCCCTCGACGACCCGGACGTCCGCATGGAGCTGTGGCTCGCCCTGAAGGCCACCTCCGGCGAGACGGCGGCCCCCTAGCCGGACGGTCCGGCGGAGCGCGCCGCCCCGGCCGCCCCTCCCGTGGCCGTTGCTTGCTGCGGCGATTGCCGCCGCTCTGTGCCTCGCTGCCGCCGTCCTCCGCGCCTTCCGCGGCGGTCGCCGCCGCTCCGCGGCTCGTCGCCGTCGCCCCTTCGTACTGTCCATGGCCGTTGCCGCCGCTCCGGGCTCCGCCGCCGCCCCTGCGCGCGCCCTCCGCCGCCGACGCCGGGGGCGACCCGCTCGGCGCGCTCGCCACCAGAACACCCGCTTCCCGGCCGCAGGGCCGGGCGCGTACGCCAATCCGTCCTGCCGGTTCCGCCCACTGCTACGCCCCGGACAAGCGACCCCCCGCCGTCCCGCCCCTACGGTGTACCCGACAACACCAGCACACCCCCTACGCGGAAGGGCCGGGACTCGACCATGGCTTCCACCCACGCCTTCTGGCTCGCCGGCCGCCCGGCCTGCGGCGAGGACACCTTCGACGTCACCTCCCCGTGGGACGGCCGGGTCGTCGGCACGGTCGCCGTGCCCACCGACGCCCAGGTCGAGGAGGCCGTGGCCGCGGCGTACGCCGTGCGGGACGAGTTCGCCGCCACCCCCGCCCACGTCCGCGCCGCCGCCCTGGACCACGTCGGCAAGCGGCTCGCCGAGCGCGGCGAGGAGATCGCCCGGCTGATCTCCGCGGAGAACGGCAAGCCCGTCAAGTGGGCCCGCGGCGAGGTCGGCCGCGCCGTGTCCGTGTTCCGGTTCGCCGCCGAGGAGGCCCGGCGGTTCAACGGCGGCGAGGCGCAGCGCCTCGACACCGACGCCGGGGGCCAGGGCCGCCTCGCCCTCACCCGGCGCTTCCCGAAGGGCGTCGTCCTCGGCATCGCGCCCTTCAACTTCCCGCTGAACCTGTGCGCCCACAAGGTCGCCCCGGCCGTCGCCGCCGGTGTCCCGATCATCCTCAAGCCCGCGCCCGCGACCCCGCTGTCCGGCCTGCTCCTCGGCGAGCTGCTCGCCGAGACGGAGCTGCCCGCCGGGTCCTGGAGCGTCCTCCCGGTGCCCAACGAGGCCATGCCCGCCCTGGTCCAGGACGAGCGCCTGCCCGTCATCTCCTTCACGGGCTCCGAGAAGATCGGCTACGCGATCATGGACTCGGTGCCGCGCAAGCACTGCACCCTGGAACTGGGCGGCAACGGCGCGGCCGTCGTCCTCGCCGACTGGGCGAGCGACGAGGACCTCGACCGGGCCGCGGCCCGCATCGCCACGTTCTCCAACTACCAGGGCGGCCAGTCCTGCATCTCCGTGCAGCGCGTCATCGCGGACGCCGCCGTGTACGACCGGCTGCTGCCGCGCATCGTCGCCGCGGTCGAGGCCCAGGTCACCGGCGACCCCTCCGACGACGGCACGGACGTCGGCCCGCTCGTCAGCGAGGACGCCGCCCGGCGCGTCGAGAGCTGGGTGGACGAGGCCGTGACCGCCGGCGCGAAGCTCCTCACGGGCGGCGCCCGCGACGGCGCCTCCTACGCGCCGACCGTCCTCACCGAGGTGCCCGCCGACGTGACGATCTCCTGCGAGGAGGTCTTCGGGCCGGTCCTGACGGTGCAGCGGGTGAACGGCGAGGCCGAGGCGTTCGCCGCCGTCAACGACTCCAAGTACGGCCTCCAGGCGGGCGTGTTCACGCACGACGTGCGGACCGCCTTCCGCGCCCACCGCGCCCTGGAGGTCGGCGGCGTGATCATCGGCGACGTGCCGTCCTACCGCGCCGACCAGATGCCGTACGGCGGCGCCAAGCAGTCCGGCGTGGGCCGCGAGGGCGTGCGGTTCGCGATGGAGGACTACACGTACGAGCGGGTGCTGGTCCTGACCGGCCTCGGCGCCCTGTAGTCCACCCGCGAAGCCGGGCCCGGCGGGCTCCTCCCCGAGGACGGGGGAGGAGCCCGCCGGCCGTTTCTCCGTCCGGCGCATGCGCCGAGCCCGCCCGCGCCCCCGGCGCCGGGGGTCGACCACGTCCCCGCTGCGTCCGCACCCCCGGCGCCTGCGGTGGGCTACGTCCACCGCCGCGCCCGTCCGGCTCCGCCGCCGGGCGTGCCCCGACGTGCCGTAGGACCCCGGCGACGGGCATCCGGCGGGCGTCCGACGGGCCCTTCGGGCGGGTGAGGCGCTGCGCGGGTGCGCGGGTTTACCGGGCGGGCGGGGGGTGATCCGACAGTAGCTCCGGGACGGGTTCCTGCGGGGAGGGGGGAGCCGGGCCCGGAGTGGCGGAGGTGCCCGGTTTCGGATAGATACGTCGGGTAACGCCCGTCGATCCCCCCACGGACCACGAACCCGAATCACGGCGAGGTGACCCCCGATGTCTGCCGGTACAGAACCAGCGTCCCGACCCACCGTCACCGAGCGAGAGGCACGCCGGGTGGCGGAGGCCGCCCGGGAGCAGCACTGGCGCAAGCCCAGCTTCGCCAAGGAGCTGTTCCTCGGCCGCTTCCGCCTCGACCTGATCCACCCGCACCCCGTCCCCGACGACGAGCACACCCGCCGCGGGGAGGAATTCCTGGCCAAACTCCGCGACTTCTGCGAGACGCGTGTCGACCCGGCGGCGATCGAACGCGACGCGCGCATCCCCGACGAGGTGATCAACGGGCTCAAACAGCTCGGTGCCCTCGGCATGAAGATCGACACCAAGTACGGCGGTCTCGGTCTCACCCAGGTGTACTACAACAAGGCCCTCGCCCTGGCCGGCTCCGTCAGCCCCGCGATCGGCGCGCTGCTGAGCGCCCACCAGTCCATCGGCGTACCGCAGCCGGTGAAGCGGTTCGGCACCCGGGAGCAGAAGGAGACCTTCCTGCCGCGCTGCGCCCGCACCGACATCTCGGCCTTCCTCCTCACCGAGCCCGACGTCGGCTCCGACCCCGCCCGCCTGGCCACCACCGCAGTCCCCGAGGGCGACGAGTACGTCCTCGACGGGGTCAAGCTGTGGACCACCAACGGCGTGATCGCCGACCTGCTCGTCGTGATGGCGCGCGTGCCGGAGTCCGAGGGGCACCGCGGCGGCATCACCGCGTTCGTGGTCGAGGCCGGTTCCGAGGGCGTCACCGTCGAGCACCGCAACGCCTTCAGGGGCCTGCGCGGCATCGAGACCGGTGTCACCCGCTTCCACCGCGTGAGGGTGCCCGCCGCGCACCGCATCGGCGCGGAGGGCGAGGGCCTGAAGATCGCGCTGACCACCCTCAACACCGGCCGGCTCTCGCTGCCCGCGATGTGCGTCGGTGCCGGGAAGTGGTGCCTGAAGATCGCCCGCGAGTGGTCGGCGGCGCGGGAGCAGTGGGGCAGGCCGGTGGCCCTGCACGAAGCGGTCGGCGCGAAGATCTCCTTCATCGCCGCCACCACCTTCGCCCTGGAGGCCGTCGTCGACCTGGCGTCGCAGATGGCCGACGAGGACCGCAACGACATCCGCATCGAGGCCGCCCTCGCCAAGCTCTACGGCTCCGAGATGGCCTGGCTGATGGCCGACGAACTCGTCCAGATCCGCGGCGGGCGCGGCTTCGAGACGGCCGAGTCCCTGCGGGCCCGCGGCGAACGCGCCGTCCCCGCCGAGCAGATGCTGCGCGACCTGCGCATCAACCGGATCTTCGAGGGCTCCACCGAGATCATGCACCTGCTGATCGCCCGGGAGGCCGTCGACGCGCACCTGTCTGTCGCGGGCGACCTGATCGACCCGGAGAAGTCCCTCCAGGACAAGGCGAGGGCGGGCGCGCAGGCAGGCGTCTTCTACGCCAGGTGGCTGCCGAAGCTGATCGCCGGACCGGGGCAGCTCCCCGGCTCCTACGCCGAGTTCCGGCACGACGTGGACCTCTCCGCGCACCTGCGGTACGTCGAGCGCACCGCCCGCAAACTGGCCCGCTCCACCTTCTACGCCATGTCGCGCTGGCAGGGCCGCATGGAGACCAAGCAGGGCTTCCTCGGCCGGATCGTCGACATCGGCGCCGAACTGTTCGCGATGAGCGCCGCCTGCGTCC
>DASTDN010000358.1:0-3317 GCA_035710365.1 Streptomyces sp.
GACACGGCGCAACAGTAGCAGCCGGCCGACGTGTCAAGGCCCTGCTTTGCCGGGCACTGACGAGTTCTATGCTCGCCGCATGGCTGACGTTCTCCCTCTGGTCGAGGCCCGGTTGCGCACCGCGCTGGGCGAGCCCGACGCACGCGCCTCGGTCACCTTCCTCGGCACCGACCGCATCGAGGTGCTGCGCTTCACCGAGGGCGACCTCGTCCGCTACGCCTCGCTGGGCATGGCCGCGCATCCCATGACCGACCCCACGGCGGTGGTCGCCGACCCCGTGAGGGGTCCGCGCGCCGAGCTGGTCCTGACGGTGCGCGCCGGGACGGCCGACACCGGCAAGGTGCTGCGCCCGCTGGCCGTGCTCGCCGCGTCCCCGCAGGTGGAGGGGGTCGTCGTGGCGCCCGGTGCCTCACTGGACGTGGGGGAGCCGCTGTGGCCCGGCGCTCCGTTCACCTCGGTGCTGGTCGCCGAGCCGGGCGGTCTGGTGGAGGACCTGGAACTCGACGCGCCGCTCGACCCCGTACGGTTCCTGCCGCTGCTGCCGATGACACCGAACGAGGCCGCCTGGAAGCGCGTCCACGGCGCCCAGCAGCTCCAGGAGCGCTGGCTGGCCCACGAGACGGACCTGCGCGACCCGTCCCGCGGGTCCGTCCCGCTCGGCTGACCGGCCCGGCACGTCCGGGCGGACGGACCCGCCGGGCGTGAGGAAACTCACCAACGCCCTTACGCCGCACGGCGGTTCACCGCCGTCGCCGCGCCGTCCTCGGCGGTCGCCGCCGGGCGCCGGGCGCCGTCCCGCGGCGAGCGGTGGCCGCCCGTGCGGGGTCCCGGCCCCCGGACGGGTGATCGTCCTTGACGTGACGGAGCCTGGGTAGGACCGTGGGGCTCTATGAGGGGCGAACCCAGTTGCCCGAAGTGCGGTGGCCGGGTCAGGGCTCCCGGCCTCTTCGCCGATGCGTGGCAGTGCGATGTCCATGGCGCCGTCCACCCGCTGCAACCGGTGATCCCGCCCAGCGTCGACGCCCTCAGTGTCGCCCTGCGCCGGGCGGAGGTCCCCGTGTGGATGCCGTGGCCCCTGCCGGTCGGCTGGCTGTTCACGGGCGTGGCCTGCGCCGGCGACGACCGCAGCGGCGGCCGCGCCACCGCCGTGGCGTGCACCGGCCCCGGTCCGCTCGGCGGGATGGGCGAGATGCTGCTGGTGGCCGAGGAACTCGGCGTCGGCCTCGGCGCGCGCTACGCCGGCATCGCCGGCCCCGACCCCGGCCCCGGCATGGACGTCGACAGGCCCGCCGAGACCAAGGTGCTGGCCGCCGGCCGCCCCACCCCCCTGTGGCACGTCGCGGGCGCGCCCGAGGACCGCGCCGTCTTCGCGGGCGAGGCGCTCGGCCTGTGGCTGTGGGCGGTCGTCTGGCCCGAGCAGTCGGGGCTGCTGATGTACGACGAACTGGTCCTCGCCGACCTCCGGGAGGCCGGGGCCGAGGTGGAACTGGTGCCGTGCGGCGCCCTGTCGCCCCGGCTGCTGGGGGTCTGACGGCCCGGGCCCGGCCACCGAGCCGGTGTGTAGGGGGCGCCGGGCGGTTGCGGGTGTGACAGGCGCGCCCGGAATTCCGGTTATCCTTTCGACGTCACCCGTTCGCGTGCCGCGCCCCGCGCGTCCCGTCGGCCGGGTGCACGGCCCTTCGGGCGGCCCGCCGTGCCGGGGTGCCTGTCCCGGGGCCCGTCCGTCCGTGTCCGTCCGTCACCGTCCGGAGCAAGCGTCGTGCGCATCGATCTGCACACCCACTCCACCGCGTCCGACGGTACGGACACCCCCGCGCAACTGGTCCGCGCGGCCGCCGCGGCCGGACTGGACGTCGTCGCGCTGACGGACCACGACACCACCCGCGGCCACGCCGAGGCCGTGGCCGCGCTGCCGGAGGGGCTCACCCTGGTCACCGGCGCGGAACTGTCCTGCCGCCTCGACGGCGTCAGCATGCACCTGCTGGCCTACCTCTTCGACCCCGAGGAGCCCGCCCTGCTCGCCGAGCGCGAGCTGGTCAGGGACGACCGGGTGCCGCGCGCCCGGTCCATGATCGCCAAGCTGAACGCGCTGGGCGTGCCCGTCACCTGGGAGCAGGTCGCCCGGATCGCCGGGGACGGCTCCGTGGGGCGTCCGCACATCGCCTCCGCCCTCGTCGAGCTGGGCGTCGTACCGACCGTGGGGGACGCCTTCACGCCCGAGTGGCTGGCCGACGGGGGACGGGTCTTCGCCGAGAAGCACGAGACCGACCCCTTCGAGGCGATCCGCCTGGTCAAGGGCGCGGGCGGGGTCGCCGTCTTCGCGCACCCGGCCGCCGCCAAGCGGGGCCGCACGGTGCCGGACTCCGCGATCGCCGACATGGCCGCCGCGGGGCTCGACGGCATCGAGGTCGACCACATGGACCACGACGCCGCCGCGCGGACGCGGCTGCGCGGCCTCGCCGGAGAGCTGGGGCTGCTGACGACCGGGTCCAGCGACTACCACGGCAGCCGCAAGCCCTGTCTGCCCGGCGAGTACACGACCGACCCCGAGGTGTACGGGGAGATCACACGGCGCGCGACGGGTGCCTTCCCGGTCCCGGGGACCGGCGGGGCCTGAGGCGGCACGCGGCCCTCCCGCGCCTCCCCCCTCGGCACACCCCTCACCCCCGGCAAGGCCTTCCCCTCCGATGTTCGACGTCGCCGTCTTCGGCTCCCTCTTCCTGACCCTCTTCGTCATCATGGATCCCCCCGGGATCACCCCGATCTTCCTCGGGCTGACCGGCGGGCGGCCCGCCCGGACGCAGAAGCGCATGGCGTTCCAGGCCGTCTGCGTGGCGGCCGGTGTGATCACCGTGTTCGGGCTGCTCGGACACCAGATCCTCGACTACCTGCACGTGTCCGTACCGGCGCTGATGATCGCCGGCGGGCTGCTGCTCCTGCTGATCGCGCTCGACCTGCTCACCGGCAGGACGGACGAGCCGAAGCAGACCAAGGACGTCAATGTCGCGCTCGTACCGCTGGGCATGCCGCTGCTGGCCGGGCCCGGGGCGATCGTGTCCGTCATCCTCGCCGTGCAGAAGGCCGACGGCCTCGCCCCGCAGGTGGCGGTGTGGTCGGCGATCCTCGCCATCCATGTCGTGCTGTGGCTGGTGATGCGGTACTCGCTGGTGATCATCCGCGTCATCAAGGACGGCGGTGTGGTGCTGGTGACCAGGCTGGCGGGCATGATGCTGTCCGCGATCGCCGTGCAGCAGATCATCAACGGCGTCACCCAGGTGGTACGCGGGTCCTGAGCGCGGTCCCGGCCGGTCCAGGTG
>DASTDN010000359.1:0-6479 GCA_035710365.1 Streptomyces sp.
CGGCTCGCACCCTCGTTCGGCGGCGTGAACCTGGAGGACATCTCCGCGCCGCGCTGCTTCGAGGTCGAGCGCCGGCTCCAGGAGGAGCTGGACATCCCCGTCTTCCACGACGACCAGCACGGCACGGCCGTCGTCACGCTGGCCGCCCTTCGCAACGCGGCACGGCTGAGCGGGCGCTCACTCGGTGAGCTGCGCGCGGTGATCTCCGGCGCGGGCGCGGCCGGTGTCGCCATCGCGAAAATGCTGGTCGAGGCCGGTATCGGGGACGTCGCCCTGGCCGACCGCAAGGGCATCGTCTCCCAGGACCGCAGCGACCTGACGCCGGTCAAGCGGGAGGTGGCCGGGTTCACGAACAAGGCCGGCCTCTCCGGCTCGCTGGAGTCGGCCCTCAAGGGCGCCGACGTCTTCATCGGCGTGTCCGGCGGGACGGTGCCGGAGGCGGCGGTGGCGTCGATGGCCGAGGGAGCGTTCGTGTTCGCCATGGCCAACCCGAACCCCGAGGTGCACCCGGACGTCGCGCACAAGTACGCGGCCGTCGTCGCCACCGGGCGCTCCGACTTCCCCAATCAGATCAACAACGTCCTCGCCTTCCCCGGCATCTTCGCGGGCGCGCTCCAGGTGCGGGCCTCCCGGATCACCGAGGGCATGAAGCTGGCCGCCGCCGAGGCGCTGGCCGCCGTCGTCGGCGACGACCTCGCCGCGGACTACGTCATCCCGTCCCCGTTCGACGACCGGGTCGCCCCGGCCGTCACCGCGGCGGTCGCCGCGGCGGCGCGCGCGGAAGGCGTCGCCCGCCGCTGAAACGGCGCGGGCCGGGGCCGGGGTCCGGGGTGCGGTCGGCGGTCCGGATGCGGTTGGGGCGCGGGGTCGGGGCCGGGACGTGGCTGGGTTGCGGTTGGCGGTCGGGTCGCGGTCGGTGGTCGGTCGCCGTTGGCGGTCGGGACGTGGTCGGGTTGCGGTCCGCCTCCGGGGCGCCGGTCAAGTTCGGGCGGATCTGTGTCCGGGCGGGGCCGGGCCCGGGCCGGGCGGATCCGGGCCCGGGTCCAGGTCGGGCGGTCTGCGTTCGGGGCCGGGGTTCTGTGTCCGGGGCCGGACGATTCGCTGCGGTGCGGTGCGGTGCGGTGCGGTGCGGTGTCGGCTTTGGCGTCGGTTCAGGCCGGTGCGTGTGCTCAGGCGGGCTTCGGCTGACGCCTGCACTGGTGCTGGTGCTGGTGCTGGTGCCGGTGGCCGCGCCTATGCGGGTGGCCGTGCTGGTGGCGGGGACCGCGCGGGTGTCGGGTTGGTGCCCGTGCCCGTCCCCGCGGGGGCTTCGGCCTTCCCGAATGCGGTGGTGGGCCGGCTGAGCCGTGGGCGGTTCCACCCTTCCCCGGGCGGAGCTGTTTCTTCGCCCGGCGCGTCCGGGTCAAGAGGGTGTGTGTCACAGGCACGCGCGGTGGCTTCGGCCGGGCGCGGAACCTAAGGTCGTGGTCATGTTCGCTGTCTACGCCGCCCGAATCGACCGCGACCAGCCGCTCAACGGTCTGGAGTTGGGGGAGCGCCCCGCTCCCGAGGCCAGGTCCGGCTGGAGTGTCGTCAACGTCAAGGCCGCCTCTCTCAACCACCACGACCTGTGGTCCCTGCGCGGAGTCGGCCTCCCCGAGGACCGGCTGCCGATGATCCTGGGGTGCGACGCCGCAGGCGTCGACGAGGACGGCAACGAGGTCGTCCTGCACTCCGTCATCGGCCAGACCGGTCACGGAGTCGGCCCCCGGGAACCCCGTTCCATCCTCACCGAGCGGTACCCCGGTACCTTCGCCGAGCAGGTCGCCGTACCCACGTGGAACGTCCTGCCCAAGCCGAAGGAACTCTCCTTCGAAGAGGCCGCCTGCCTGCCGACGGCGTGGCTGACCGCGTACCGGATGCTCTTCACGAACGCCGGAGTGCGCCCCGGTGACTCCGTGCTGGTGCAGGGCGCGGGCGGCGGTGTGGCCACGGCCGCGATCGTGCTGGGCAAGGCCGCCGGGCTGCGGGTCTTCGCCACCAGCCGGGACGAGGCGAAGCGGAAGCGGGCCGAGGAACTCGGCGCGGTGGCGGCGGTGGAGCCGGGCGCCCGACTGCCGCAGCGCGTGGACGCCGTCATCGAGACGGTGGGCGCCGCCACCTGGTCCCACTCGGTGAAGTCGCTGCGCCCCGGCGGGACTCTCGTGATCTCCGGCGCCACCAGCGGTGACCGCCCCTCGCACGCCGAACTCACCCGGATCTTCTTCCTGGAGCTCAAGGTCGTCGGCTCCACGATGGGCACCAAGGACGAGCTGGAGGACCTGCTGTCCTTCTGTGCCGCGACGGGTGTACGACCCGTCATCGACGAGGTGCTCCCCCTGGACCGTGCCCGGGAGGGCTTCGCACGGATGGAGGCGGGCGGGCAGTTCGGCAAGATCGTGCTCACCACTTCCTGAACCCTGCGAAGGGCGTTCCCTCGGTTCGCGAGGGCGCTCCTTGATCCGAAAGCCCGTGAGGTCCTCGGACCCACGGAAGTGTTGCGGCGGCCGGCCCGGCTTCGGGCCGGCCGCTTGTTTGCCCGCCCTCCGGCCGGACGGGCGTCCCCGCACCTCCCTCATGTCAACTGTGGTTGACAATGTCTGCACTGTCAACGTAGGTTGACATCATGAGTGAAGCCACGGATCTCGCCGAGCGTGCGGGCGATCGTGATCCCCGGGTCGGGCTGCGGGCCGTCGCCGCGTTGCGGAGGCTGCTGGAGCAGTTGGAGGCCGTCCAAGTGCGCAGCGCGCGCAACCAGGGCTGGTCCTGGCAGGAGATCGCCGCCGAACTCGGCGTCAGCAGGCAGGCCGTGCACAAGAAGTACGGGAGGCATTGATGTTCGAACGGTTCACCAAGGACGCCCGAGCCGTCGTCAGGGGAGCGGCCGAGCACGCCGACGCCGCGGACGCGGGCACCGTCGACGGCGGGCACCTCCTGCTCGCGCTGCTGGACCGTGAGGGCAGCCGTGCCTCCTTCGCGCTCTCCGCACTCGGACTCGCCGAACCCGAGGACTCCTCGCGCCGCGGATTCCGGCACCAGGACCCCGACCGGGACTCCGCGCCCAGGGACTCCCTCCCGGGGGACTCCGCCCGCCAGAGCTCCGGGCGGCGGGACTCCGTACGGCGGGCGCTGGCCGAGGCTCGGCGCCGTGCCGGCCTGTCCCGGGCGGAGGCCGATGCCCTCGCGGGACTGGGCATCGACGTCGCCGAGATCGTCGCCCGTGTGGAGGCGGTGCACGGTGTGGGCGCCATGGCCGGTGACCGGAAGGGCAAGGGGTGGTGGCCGGGGCGGCGCACCTTCGGACGCGAGGCCAGGGACATCCTGGAGAAGTCCCTGCGCATCGCCCTCGCCCGCCGGGACGGGCACATCGGTGACGAGCACATCCTGCTGGCGCTGACCGCACGCCCGGGACTGCCCGCGGAGGTCCTCGCCGACCATGGGGTGACCCATGAATCGGTGTCGCGGGTCCTCTACGGACAGGGCCGGGCCAAGGCGGGCTGACGGCCTCGGGGCGGGTGCGGCCCCGGAGGGCCGAGAGTCGAGTGGGGTCCGGCCGCGGGGGTGTGTCCTCGGTGCGCCCTCGGCGGGTTTCTTGGTGGGTCAGGGGCTCATGAGGGCGGCGGGGCGGTGGGGCGACGGCGGGGTGCGGCTCCGGTGGTTCGCGGGTGCTGGTGCCACCGGAGCCTGACGGTGTTCCCCCGCTCAGGGCTTCGGGGTGCGCAGCAGTGCCCCGATGTGGGCCGCTGCCGTCGACAGGTGCTGCCGGGTGCCGCGCAACTGCTCGGCCGTCACGCCGTGGTCGCGGGCGGCGTCCCGGATGTCGTCCCGGAAGCGGTCGAGGAGACGGTCCAGGTCGCGGGCCGGGTCGCCGGTCGTGGAGTCGCCGGGGTGTTCGCGGGCCCAGGCCGGTTCGTACGCGGCGGGAAAGTCCTCCGGCGTGTCGGAGTACTCCGGCTCGTGGCGCTCCGGGGCAGGCCTCTCGGTGCCGTGGGGGCGGCCGGTGGTGAAATCCCGGCCGAACTCCTCGCTGAGCTCCCTGCCGAACTCGCCGAACTCCTTGACCAGCTCCGTCAGGCCTTCACGCAGGCCGGTCGGCCAGTCGCCCCGGGTGAAGTGACCCTGCATCTCCTCCTGGACGCGACGGGCTATGCGCTGCATCTCCTCCTGCGTCTCCTTGGTCTGACGCCGCGCCCGCTGGACCTCCTCGCGGGCCCGGCGGCTCTCGTCCTTGGCGCGCCGAGCCTGTTCCTTCCACTCCTGCTTGGCACGTCGCATCTCCTCCTTGGCGGCCCGCCAGGCCTCCGAGTCGGCGAGCCCGGAGAAGTCCCCGGCTGCCGAGTCCCTGGAGCCGCGTCCCGTCGGGCCGCTCCGGGCCTCGGACGCGGCCGCCCGCATCTCACGGCGCAGGTCGCCCGCCGCCCCGCGCACATCCGCCCGTATCTCGGCGGCGAGTTCCACGACGGACTCGCGGATCTCCAGTTCCAGGTCGGCCAGCTCGCCACTGCGGTCGGCCAGTTCGGCCCGGCCGGCGTCCGTGATCGAGTAGACCTTGCGGCCGCCCTCGGTGCTGTGCGTGACCAGGCCCTCCGCCTCCAGCTTGGCGAGACGGGGGTAGACGGTGCCCGCCGACGGGGCGTACAGCCCCTGGAAGCGCTCCTCCAGGAGGCGGATCACCTCGTAACCGTGACGGGGGGCCTCGTCCAGCAGCTTCAGCAGGTAGAGGCGGAGGCGTCCGTGGGCGAAGACGGGGGGCATGTCAGAGCACCTTCTTGTCGGTCGGGCCGCCGGCCTTGCCGTCGGTCGTGCCGTTGACGGGGTCAGGGGCGTCGGTCGAGGCACCGGGCGGCGCGGCGGGCGGGGTGGCGGTTGCGGTGGTGGGGCCGGTGCCGGTGGTGCGGTCCGTGTACCCCGGGTCGTCTTCCCCCGAGGGCTTGCGCAGCAACGCGATGGAACCGGAGACGGTGGTCGCGCGCAGCCTGCCGGTGCCCGCGCCGAGCCGACCGGTGACCTTGTGCGCGCCCCACTGGCCCTGCACGCGGAGGTCGTCGAAGGCGTTGGAGATCGTGCCGCTGGCGGTGTTCGCCTCGACCTCGGCGTCCGCGGGGTGGGGGAGCCTGATGGCGATCTCACCGGACACGCTGGTCAGCCCGACGTCGGTCGGCCCGTCCGGGTCGAGGTCGACGATCATGGAGCCGCTGACCGATTCGGCTCGCACGAACGGGCCGGAACCGTCGACCACGGTGAGGTCGCCGGAGACGGAGTGGAACTGCAGGTCGCCCGTGACGGCCTGGGCCTCCAGATTTCCCGCGACCGTGTCCGCGCGCACCGGCCCCGACAGGCCGACGAGTGTCGTGTCACCGGTGACGCCCTTCACCACCGACCGGCCCCGGATGCCGGAGACGACGGCGGCGGCGCCGACCACCCCGACCTCGACGCGCGCGTCGGCGGGAACGGCCAGGGAGACCACGGCGCTGCGCCGCCGGGTCCGGCGCTCCAGCCATTTGAGGAAGCCCTTCCAGGGCAGGTCCTCGTACGTCACGGTGAGTGTGCCGCCCCGCTGGGTCACTGTCAGGGGCGGGCCCTCGATCTCGGAGACCTCCAGGCGGGCGGAACCTTCGTCCGTCCCCACCACGTTCACCGTTCCGTTGACGATGCGGACCTGGAGCTCGCTCACCGGCTCGTCGAAGGTGAGCTTCTCGGGCTCCGCGACGGACCACTCGGACATGGTGCAGACCTCCTGGGTCGAACCGGACCGCACGGGCAGGGCAGCCGGAAGAACTCGACACGCCATATCGCGTCCTGTGTATTCACGATATATCGCGGCTGCGGAAAGTCAAGGCGTGCGTTTCGGTGGTCGCCGCTCGCGGGCTCGGTGCGGCAAGCCCCGAGAGCCCCGCGGGTCCCGAGTCGGCGGGCCGGCGAGCCCTGAGTCATCGAGCTCCGAGGGGCCCGGCTCGTGGGTCGGGGTCCGAGGGGTGGGGCTAGCGGGCTCACTCTCAAGGGGGTGATCCCGCGTGGCGAGGTTCGAGGGGTCCCCAGGGGGAGGCGGGTGAGCCGGTGCGGTCGTCCGAGGCCAAGCCACGTAAGCGGCTCCCCGTGCCCCCGCGCCCCGCGCCCCGGGTCCACGGGTCCAGCCTCAGGCCGCAAGCTCGAAGATGGATCGATACCAGGGCAAATCACCCCCGGATGTCCGCACGGGGGCGCTCAGTGGAGACGGCTCGGTCCGCTCTCCGTGGGACTTCCGTACGCGCGCCCTCGTCCGGAGGCCCTACTCGTCGTCCTCGTCGTCCAGTCGCGCCAGCCACGTGGCCAGCCGCTCCACCGGGACCTCGAAGTCCGGGTTCAGGTCGACGAACGTCCGCAGCTGCTCGGCGAGCCACTCGAAGGTGATCTCCTCCTCGCCGCGCCGCTTCTCGAGTTCCTCGATGCCGCGGTCGGTGAAGTACCTGGATCGTGCTCCG
>DASTDN010000360.1:0-24141 GCA_035710365.1 Streptomyces sp.
CAGTGGTGGCGGGACAACGTGGGTCCGCTGGTCGGGCACCGGGCCCTGTCGGGGGCGCCGGTCGCGCTGCTGTGGCGGCGCGGCGGCTACGCGGCGGTGCATCCGGCGACCGGGCGGGAGACGCCCGTCGAGAAGGCGAACGCGGACGAGTTCGAACCGCGTGCGGTGATGTTCTACCGTCCGCTGCCGGAGAAGCGGCTCGGCCCGGCCGGGCTGATGCGGTTCTGCATGCGGGGCATGCGCGGCGATGTCACGGGGCTGCTGCTGAGCGGTCTGGTGACGGTGGCGGTCGGGGCGATGGTGCCGGTCGCGACGGGCAAGGTGCTCGGCGAGTTCGTGCCGAGGGCGCAGACCGACCTCATCGTGCAGGTGTGTCTGGCGGTGATGCTCAGCGGCGTGGTCGCGGCGGCGTTCATGCTGCTGCAGAACCTGACGATCCTTCGGCTGGAGGGACGGCTGGAGGCGACGCTGCAGCCGGCGGTGTGGGACAGGCTGCTCAGGCTGCCGACGAAGTTCGTCACCCAGCGCTCCACCGGTGAGCTGGCGAGCGCGGCGATGGGCATCAGCGCGATCCGCCGCCTGCTGGCCGGGGTCGGGCCGACGGTGGCGCAGTCGGTGACGGTGGGCGCGATGAACCTGGGGCTGCTGCTGTGGTTCAGCGTGCCGATGGCGCTGGCGGCGGTCGGCATGCTCGTCGTGATCGCGGGCGTGTTCACGGGGCTCGGGCTGTGGCAGGTGCGCTGGCAGCGGCGGCTGGTGGTGCTCACCAACAAGCTGAACAACCAGGCGTTCCAGACGTTGCGCGGCCTGCCGAAGCTGCGGGTGGCCGCGGCGGAGAACTACGCGTACGCGGCGTGGGCGGCGCAGTTCGCGCGCAGCCGTGAGCTGCAGCAGAAGGTCGGCCGCATCAAGAACGTCACGACGGTGCTGGGCGCGGTCTACCTGCCGCTGTGCACGCTGCTGATGTTCATGCTGCTGGCGGGCCCGGCGCGCGGCTCCATGTCGGCGGCGGCGTTCCTCGCCTTCAACACGTCGGTGACGATGCTGCTGACGTCGGTCACCCAGCTCACCGGGGCGTTCGTGTCGGCGGTGGCGGCGCTGCCGCTGTTCGAGGAGATCCGGCCGGTGCTGGACGCCACGCCCGAGGTGCGCGCGGCGAGCACCCGGCCGGGTCCGCTGACCGGTGCGATCGAGGCGCGGCGGCTGTCGTTCCGGTACTCCGACGACGGTCCGCTCGTGCTGGACGACGTGTCGTTCGCGGTGCGGCCGGGCGAGTTCGTGGCGGTCGTGGGCCCGAGCGGCTGCGGCAAGTCCACGCTGCTGCGGCTGCTCATCGGCTTCGACCGCCCGGTGTCGGGCAGCGTGCTGTACGACGGCCAGGACCTGGCGGCGCTCGACCAGTCGGCGGTGCGCCGTCAGTGCGGGGTGGTGCTCCAGCACGCGCAGCCGTTCACCGGGTCGATCCTGGACGTGATCTGCGGCAGTGAGCCGTACACGCCGGAGGAGGCGATGGCGGCGGCCGAGATGGCGGGCCTCGCGGAGGACATCCGGCGGATGCCGATGGGGCTGCACACCCTGGTGTCGGGCAGCGGGGCCGTGTCGGGCGGCCAGCGGCAGCGGCTGATGATCGCGCAGGCGCTGATCCGCCGGCCGCGCGTCCTGTTCTTCGACGAGGCGACCAGCGCCCTCGACAACGAGACGCAGCGCGTCGTCATCGAGTCCACGAAGGCCCTCAACGCCACCCGTATGGTGATCGCGCACCGCCTGTCGACGGTGCTGGACGCGGACCGGGTGATCGTCATGGAGGACGGAAAGGTCATGCAGCAGGGGCCGCCCGCGCAGCTCCTCGCGGACACCGGCGGGCGGCTGCACGAACTGGTGCGGCGGCAGATGGCGTAACGGCGCCCAGGTGCCGGGGCCGGACGCGGGGGGTCCGGACGGGGTGCCCGCGGCGGCGTACGCGGTGCGGGGCTGCCGGGACGCGCCGGCCCCGGTGTAGGGGCGGGCGGAGCGCCCGGCGCGCGTGCGTGTCCGGCGCGGCGGGGCACGCGTCCCGCCGGGGACGTCGGCGAGGGTGTGAAACGGGGGTGCGTCCGTCGCCGGTCTCCGGCAGGCCGGAGCGCGATGTGTCGCCGCCCCGCCCGGAGGCGGGGTGACGGGGCGCGGCGGCGGCGAGGCCACGGCCCGTGGAGGCGGCGTTCCCGTGGACGCATGTGCGATGTCCCGCGGCGCCGCGCGAGTTCGGCGGGCCCGGTCCGTTGATCACGAGCGTGGGCGGGTACTCACCGTCCATGCGAATCAGCGTCGTGGATGTGGGGTCGAACGCCGTCCGGCTCGTCGTGGCGGACGCGCGGGGCGGCATTCCGCTGCCGGTGCACACCGGCAAGTGGCGGCTGCGGTTGTCGGAGCGGGTGGTGCCGGGCGGGCCGGTGCCGGAGGAGGCCGTCGACCGGCTCGTCGACGCGGTCGCGTCGGCGGCCAGGACCGCCGAACGGTGGGGCGCCGCCGCTCCGCTGGCCTTCGCCACCGCCGTGGTCCGGGCCGCGCCGAACAGCCACGACGTGCTGCGCACCGTACGGGACCGGACGGGCGTCGCCCTGTGCACCCTGCCGGGCGAGGTCGAGGGGGAGCTGACCTTCCTCGCCGCCCGGCGCTGGATGGGCTGGCGCTCGGGGCCGCTCGCGATGCTCGACATCGGCGGCGGTTCGCTGGAGGTGGCGTTCGGGCGCGGCCGGCTGCCGGACTTCGCCGCGTCGCTGCCGCTGGGCGCGGGACGGCTGACCCACGAGTTCTTCGCGGACGCCGACCCTCCGTCGCCCGAGCAGGTACGGGCGCTGCGCCGCAAGGTCCGCCACCAGTTACGGGACGTGGTCGGGCGGATCCGCTGGGAGCGCCCGCAGACGGCGGTCGCGGCCTCGCGCACCTTCCAGCAGCTGGGCCGGCTGTGCGGGGCGCCGCCCGGACGGCGCGGGCCGTTCGTGGAGCGCCGGCTGCGCAGCGCGGACCTGGGCGCGGCGGTCGACCGGCTGGCGGCGCTGCCCGCCTCCGAACGCGCCCTGCTGCCGGGGATCTCGGCGCCGCGGGCCGGACAGAGCCTCGCCGGGGCGGTGGTGGCCCACACCGCGATGAAGCTGACCGGGCTGCGCACGCTGACGATCAGCCCGTGGGCGATCCGCGAGGGCGTCATGCTGCGGCACATCGAGGACGGCCCGTCGTGGTGGGCGGAGATCGCCCGGCAGACGGAGGAGCCCACCGCGCCGGGACCGGTCCCCCTGCGCGTCGCGGCGGCGACCCACTGACACCGGCCGCTCTCCGCGCACCCCGAGGAGGAACGATGACCGACCACGACCGCGAACACGCCGACGAGCAGCCGGAGACGGCGTTCGAGGAGGTGCGCGCCGAGGCGGAGGACGCCGAGCGCCGCATCACCGAGTCCGGGCGGCGCCGCCGCGACGGCGAGGCCGGTGAGGCCGTCACCCCGGACACGGACGCCCGGGAACAGTCCTCGGGCGACGGCTGACGCACGGCGGGGCGGGGCCCGCGGCCGGGGATGGCCGGACCGCACCCGGGTACCCGGCGCCCATGGCACGCGACAGTGAAGAACCACGGCTGCCGGCGGCCCGGGGGCCCCTCTCCGAGGCCGTCGCACGGTACCTGCGCGGCACGGGGCCGTTCGGTCCGGTGTCCGCGCAGCACGCCGACCCGTACGGCGACGATCTCCAGCTGGCCCTCTACCAGTGCTACGAGCTGCACTACCGCGGCTTCGCGGGGGTGCCCGGCCGCCTGGAGTGGGACCCGGGGCTGCTGCGCGTCCGTGCCGTGCTGGAGGAGCGCTTCCTGACCGCCCTGCGCGCGGACACCCCGGTACACGACAGCGTGGCGGACGCGGTCGACGCCCTCCTGGTGGACCCGGTGGACGGCACCGGCGTGTCGTACTTCCTGCGCGACAAGGGCGAGCTGTGGCAACTGCGCGAGTACGCGGCGCTGCGCTCGCTGTACCACCTGAAGGAGGCCGACCCGCACGCCTGGGTGCTGCCGAGGCTGTCGGGCCGGGCCAAGGCGGCGATGGCGGCGGTGGAGTTCGACGAGTTCGGCGGCGGCAGGCCCGAGCGGGTGCACGCCCGGCTGTTCGCGGACCTGATGACCGACCTCGGCCTGGACCCCGTGTACGGGCGGCATCTCGACGCGGCCAACGCCGAGTCGCTGGTCATCGTGAACATGATGTCCCTGTTCGGGCTGCACCGGGAGCTGCGCGGGGCGCTCGTCGGGCACTTCGCGGCCGTCGAGATCACCTCCTCGCCCGGTTCCCGGCGGCTCGCCGAGGCGATGCGCCGCACGGGCGCCGGACCGGCCGCCGAGCACTTCTACGACGAGCACGTGGAGGCCGACGCCGTACACGAGCAGATCGTGCGGCACGAGGTCGTCGAGGGCCTGCTGGAGCAGGAGCCGCATCTCGCCCCCGACGTGGTCTTCGGCATCGACGCCACCGGCTACGTCGAGGACCGCTTCGGGGCCCGGCTGCTCGCGGACTGGCAGGCCGGCGGCACGACCCTGCGGACACCGCTCCCGACACCCGTTTCGTGATGAATCTCCGGTACATCCCGTTCACCGGGGTACTTGGGGCGACGTGAATCCACTCTTGCTGCCGGGCGTGTACGCCCCTCAGGACGACACCCGGCTGCTGGCCGGGGCCCTGAACGACGAGCCGGTCCCGCCCGGTGCCGACGTCCTCGACGTGGGAACGGGGAGCGGCGCGCTCGCACTGGCCGCCGCACGGCGGGGGGCGCGCGTGACGGCCGTGGACGCGTCGTGGCGCGCCGTGTGCGCGGCCCGCGTGAACGCCCTGCTCGCCGGGGTGCCCCTGCGGGCCCGGCACGGCCATCTGTTCGAGCCGGTGCGCGGCGAGGCCTTCGACCTCGTGCTCGCCAATCCGCCGTACGTGCCGGCGCCGTACGACGGTCCGCGTGCCCCGCGCGGTGCGGCGCGCGCCTGGGACGCGGGCCGCGACGGCAGGCTCGTCCTGGACGAGATCTGCCGGGAGGCGCCCGCGGTGCTGCGGCCCGGCGGTGTACTGCTGGTCGTGCAGTCCGCGCTCAGCGCGCCCGGCCGGACCCTGGAGCGGCTGCGCGCCGCGGACCTCAAGGCCGCGGTGACCCGCCGGCGCCGCGTGCCCTTCGGGCCGGTGCTGCGCGGCAGGGTGCGCTGGCTGCGGGAGCGGGGACTGCTTGACACGGCCGAGGACGACGAGGAACTGGTGGTGATCCGTGCCGAACGCCCCGTCTGACCCGAGTCCCCCGCCCGGCGGCACCGGCCCGCCGCCCGCTCCGCCCCGCAGGATCACCGTCCGGCGGCGGGGTCCGCTGCTCGTCGAGGGGCCGGTGGAGGTGGAGCTGGAGGACGGTACGACCGTGTCGTCCGACCGTTTCCGGGTCGCCCTGTGCACCTGCCGCCGCAGCCGCCGCTACCCGTGGTGCGACACGAGCCACCGGGACCGCAGGCCGTCCGGGCCGCGGAAGGCCCCGGAGCCCGGCGACGAGGGGTGAATGCCGGGGCGGACCGCCACCGCCCCCACGGCAGCGGCGGTCCGCCCCGGCACGACCGGTGACCCGCGGGCGGCCCCACACCGCCTCGCCGGCCCCGGCACGGGACCACCGGCCCGCGCGGGCGCTCGGACTCCGCGGCCACGAGTCGCCCCGGTCGCGCGGGACCTGGCGGTCCCGGTCCCTCGGGACGTGAGGACGTCCGTGGCGGCGCCCTTCACGCACCGGCTGGAGAAGGTCCGTTCCCCGCAAGCCCCGGGCCCGGGATGCCGGACCGTACCCGGTGGGGCCCGGAGCGGCGAGCGCGAGTCTGCCGTGCCGGCCGCCGAAAAACATCTCGACCCCACGGTTTTCAGTAACCTTGCGTTCTGAACCAGTGGCGTGAAGTCACGGACTGCGCACGTTGCAGTCACCGGACAGGCCCCGTCTTGATCGCCTCAAGCAGCCATGTGGCGCATTCTGATCGTTCGGCAAGCGACCTGAAACCGTCAGACGGGAACCTGTCCGACACGTACCCCGCACCCGCTCCACACCGGCCGCGGCCCGGCCCACCGCGCCCGGGAAGGCCGCTGTCCGCGGCCCACGGCCCGAGAGGACGTACCCGTGGGTATGGTCGGGTCCGGCGCGTGTTCTCAGCGACGGGAGACGGGACTTTCATGGGCAAGCACTGGGCGGACTTCCAGCTTGAGATCTACCTCGACGGCATGACGGGAGCGGTGCCCCGGCTGCCCACCGACCTGACCCGGCTGGAGGAGCTGACCGAGCAGCGCCTCGGCCCCGGGCCCGTGGGCTACGTGGCGGGCAGCGCGGGCAACGGCAGCACGGCCCGCGCCAACCGGGACGCGCTCGCCCGGCGCCGCATCGTGCCGCGCATGCTGCGCGACGTGCACGACCGCGACCTGTCGGTACGGGTGCTGGGCCGGGACCTGCCCGCCCCGCTCGCGCTGGCCCCGGTCGGCGTGCTGTCCCTCATGCATCCGGACGCCGAACGGGCCGCCGCCCGCGCCGCCGCCGCGCAGGGCGTGCCGTTCGTCCTGTCGTCCGCGTCCAGTACGCCCATGGAGGAGGTGGCCGAGGCGATGGGCGACGCCGAGCGCTGGTTCCAGTTGTACTGGCCCAAGGACCGCGAGGTGACCCGGAGCTTCCTGGGCCGCGCGAAGGCGGCCGGCTTCACCGCGCTCGTCGTCACCCTGGACACGCCGATCCTGGCGTGGCGGCCGCGCGACCTGGACCAGGCCTATCTGCCGTTCGTGCACGGGGTGGGCACGGCCAACTACTTCTCCGACCCGGTGTTCCGCGCGGGGCTGGCCAAGCCGGTGGAGGAGGATCCGAGAGCGGCCGTGCTGCATTTCTTCGGCATGTTCTCCGACCCCGCCAAGACCTGGCCGGACCTGGCGTTCCTGAGGGAGAGCTGGGACGGCCCGATCGTCCTGAAGGGCGTGCTGCACCCGGACGACGCCCGGCTGGCCGCCGACGCCGGCATGGACGGTGTGATCGTCTCCAATCACGGCGGCCGTCAGGTGGCCGGGTCCGTCGCGGCCGCGGACGCGCTGCCCGGCGTGGTGGAGGCGGTCGGCGACCGGCTCACCGTGCTGTTCGACAGCGGTGTCCGCACCGGCGACGACGTCTTCAAGGCGCTGGCGCTGGGCGCGCGGGCGGTGCTCGTCGGACGGCCCTACGTGTACGGGCTCGGGCTGGACGGGCAGGCGGGCGTGGAGCACGTGATCCGCTGCCTGCTCGCCGAACTGGACCTCACCCTCGCCCTGTCGGGCCACGCCACCCCGGCCACGATCACCGCGGCCGACCTGGTCACGGGCCCCGCCTGACGGCGGCGAACACGGCGGGGAAGGAGCGGGGCCGGGCCGTCCCCCACCGGGCCCGGCCCTCCCCCGCCGGGCGGGGCCTGCCGTCCGGCCGTCCCGCCGCGCGCGGGCGCGTTCGCACCGCGGCGGAGAGGAGGCCTGCCGTCACCGGAACCGCCGCCTCGCCGCCCGGCAGCATGAGCCGTGGGCCGTGCGCCCGTACCGCTCCCCCGCCGGTTCAGATCTGCCAGGAACGCAGCCGGTCGGCCGCGGCGTAGACGTCGGCCTTGCCGGACATCAGGTCGCGGGCGAGGTCGACGAGGGCGCCATAGGGCGGATCGATGCCGACGCCGCTGACGAACATGTAGGCCACCGCGGTCGCGCAGGCGAAGCGGGCGTTGGCCGACGGCAGCGGCTTGAGCAGGGCGAGCGTGTGCAGGAGCGCGGCGGCCCGCCAGGCCGGGTCGGAGTCGGCACCGAGCCGGGGCGGATCGACCCGGTGCCGGGCGACGGCGGCGACCAGCACCGAGAAGTCGTTGATCGTGGGCTGGTCGGGCAGCACCTCCTCATGACGCTGTAGGAGCCAGGGCACGTCGATGTGGATGACGGGTGCCATCGGTCAGGCGCCCCGCCCCGCATGGCCGGCGGCCGGTTCGTCGTCCGGGAACGCCTCGGCGAACTCGTCGGCGTGGGCCGCGAAGAACCGGCGGAACTCCTCCGCGCCCTGCTGCAGCGCCCGGTGCCGGGCTATGTCGGCCGCGGCGGCCTCCCGCACGAGGGCCTTCATCGACGTACCGCGTTCCTTGGCGATCTGCCGCAGGTCCTCCAGCTCGCGGTCGCTGAACTCCACGTTGAGGGCTGGCATGCCGCCCACGGTACCGCCCCGGTACTTTCTCGTAAATTCACCCAGCTCAGAGCATGTGTACGACGGTACCTGAGGGTTTTCAGCGACGGCCGTCCCCCGCGCGGGACGCCAGCGGCCGGCCGGGCCCGCCGACTCGGCCGGAACAGCCGTCCGCCCGGGCCGGGAGTGCGGCCCGGGCCCTCCGCCGCGCGCGTCCGGCGTTCGTGCCGGGCGGGTACGCACTAGGCTGGGGCCCAAGTGACGCCGCCTGTTCACTGTGAGTGTCCGCGATGGAGTGGCGACGATGAGTCCGGTCAACCCGTTCGACGATGCCGACGCGGCGCGGGCCGTCGTCGACGCGACCGGCACCCTGCGGGAGTGGAACGAGGGCGCGCGTCTGCTGCTCGGGCACTCCGCCGCCGACGTGGTGGGCCGCCCCGCCGCCGAACTGGTCGCCGACGGCCCCCCGCCCGCCCCGCCGGGGCCGCGCGACTCCCGCTGGAGCGGCACGGTCGTGCTGCGCCACCACGACGGCCACAGCGTCCCGGTGTGGGTGCTGGCCCACCGCCGCACCGTGGACGACCAGCGGGAGGGACACTGCTGGTTCGCGGTCGCGCCGCTGCCCGACGGCGGCCCCGACCGGCAGGGCGACCCGACGGCCGAGGCGGCCATGACGCAGTCACCCTGCGCGATGATGGTCTTCGACGAGCGGCTGCGGCTGCACGGCGCCAACCACGCGATGACCGATCTGATCGGGCTGCCCGCCGCGCGCATCCGGGGCCTGCGGGCCACCGACATCTCCGACCGGCCGCAGAGCGCCGAGCTGGAGCGGCACATGCTGAGCGTGCTGGAGACCGGGCGGCCCTACGACATGCACGCCCACCTGCGGGCCAGCACCCAGACGCGGGCGCACGCCTGGCTGGCCCGGCTCGCCCCGCTCCGCGCCCCCGACGGCCGGGCGCGGGGCGTGTGCGTCACCGTGCACGACTTCACCGAGCAGACCCGGGCCAGGGAACGGCTGGAGCTCGTCAACGAGGCGAGTGTCCGCATCGGCACCACCCTCGACGTGACGCTCACCGCGCAGGAACTCGCCGACGTGTCCGTGCCCACGCTGGCCGACTTCGTCAGTGTCGACCTGCTCGACGTCCCGGACGGGGGCGAGTTCCCGGACGGGCCGGCGCAGCCGCTGGCCCTGCGCCGGGCGGGACACTGCTCGGCCCGGCCCGGCAACCCCGACGCCGTGATCGCGGTGGGCGAGCTGGACACCTATCCGCCGCACTCGCCGCAGTCCGACTCCCTCATCAGCGGCCGCACGGTCGTGTCGCAGGTGCCGGCCGGGGACATCGACGACTGGCTCTCCGTGGACTGCAAGCGCCTGGCCCGGACCCGGCAGACCGGCGCGCACTCCACGATGTGCGTCCCGCTCAAGGCGCGCGGCGCGACACTCGGCGTCGCCGTGTTCATCCGCTACCTGCGGCCCGAGCCCTACACCCGCGACGACGCGCTGCTCGCCGAGGAGGTCTCGGCGCGGGCCGCCGTCTGCATCGACAACGCCCGGCGCTACTCCCGTGAGCGCGAGACGACCCTCACGCTGCAGCGCAGTCTGCTGCCCCGGAGACTGCCGGGCACCGTCGCGGTGACGGCCGCCTCCCGCTATCTGCCGGCGGCGCGCGCGGGGGTGGGCGGCGACTGGTTCGACGTGATCCCGCTGTCCGGGCTGCGGGTCGCCATGGTCGTCGGGGATGTCGTCGGCCACGGCATCCCCGCGTCGGCCACCATGGGCCGGCTGCGGACCGCGGTGCGCACGCTCGCCGACATCGACCTGCCCCCGGAGGAACTCCTCACCCACCTGGACGACCTGGTGCTCAGGCTGTCGGCGGAGTCCGGCGAGGACGACAGCACCGGCGAGGTGGGCGCGACCTGTCTGTACGCGGTGTACGACCCGATGTCGCGGCGCTGCACGATGGCGCGGGCCGGGCATCCCGCCCCGGTGCTTCTCCCGCCGGACGGGGAGCCCCGGCCGGTCGACCTGCCCGTCGGTCCGCCGCTGGGTGTGGGCGGGCTGCCGTTCGAGTCGGCCGAGATCAGCCTGCGGGAGGGGAGCGTGCTGGCGTTCTACACCGACGGGCTGCTGGAGCACCGCGACCGGGACATCGACGCCGCGCGGGACATCCTGTGCGCGTCGCTCGCTCCGCCGCCCGGGCCGCCCGCCTCGGCCGGCGACTCCGCTCCGGCCGATCCCCTGGAGGAGGCGTGCGACCGGGTGCTGCACGCGCTGCTGCCGCCGGGCGGCGCCGCCGACGACGTGGCGCTGCTGCTGGCCCGCACCCGGGGCGTGCCCGACTCGCAGGTCGCCACCTGGGACATCCCGGCCGACCCGTCGCTGGTGGCGCCCGTGCGCAAGCAGGTCCTCGACCAGCTCGCCCTGTGGCACCTGGGCGACGCCTCCTTCACCACGGAACTCGTCGTCAGCGAGCTGGTCACCAACGCGATCCGGTACGGCGCCCCGCCGATCCGGCTGCGGCTGATCCACGACACGACGACGCTGATCTGCGAGGTCTCCGACACCAACCCCACGGCGCCGCACCTGCGCCGCGTGAAGACGTGGGACGAGGGCGGCCGGGGGCTGCTGCTGGTCGCCCAGCTCACCCAGCGCTGGGGCAGCAGGCACACGACGGAGGGCAAGACCATCTGGGCGGAGCTGGCCCTGCTCGACGAGATGTGAGCGGCCGACCGGTCCGCACCGGGGCCTTGCGGTGCCCTGCCGGACCGGCCGTGCGTCGGCCCCGGCCACGCGGGGGACACTCACCGGGAGGCAACCCTCCACGAGCGGAGAACCATGGCGAACACGTCCTCGTCCCTCCCCCGGGCCGCCCTGCTCGCCGGCGTGCTGATGCTGCTGGGCCCACTGGCCGCGTGCGAAGGCTCCGACGGCGCCGCGACGCCCCCCACGCGCACCACCGCCGGGAGCGGCACCGCGTCCCCTCCCGGCGGCGGCACCCCGGCCGCGCCCCCGTCCGACGGCCACACCACCCCGCCCGCGTCGCCGTCGCCGTCCCGGTCGGGCGCCGGGCCCGGGGCGGGCACCGGCGGCGGCCGCTGCCACACCGCCGAGCTGCGGGCGTCCGTCGGCCGCGTCGACCCGGGCGCCGGGCAGCGCAACCACCCGGTCGTCCTGACGAACACCTCGTCCCGTACCTGCACCGTGCACGGCTACCCGGGTGCCGCCTTCGTCGACGCCGGCGGCAGGCAGGTCGGGCCCGACCCGCGGCGCGCCCCGGGTTTCACGCCCACGACCGTGACCCGGGCCCCGGGCGCCACCGCCTGGGCGGGGCTGTCGTACTCCGACCCCGGGACCAGCGGTGCCCGGACGGCCGCACCGGCGGCGCTGCTGGTGACGCCGCCGGACGAGCGGACCTCGCTGGAGGTGCCGTGGCGGGGCGGGAGGGTGCCGGTCAGCGGCAACGCGTCGACGGTCTTCCTCACGGTGTTCCAGCCGGGCGACGGGACGTGAGGGGCGCGGTGCCCGCCGCGCGGTGACGGCGCCGCCCGCCCGCCGTGGCCGCGGGCGGGTGCCGTCCGGCCGGTGCGACACGCGAGCCGGCCCGGATTGAATCCCGGCCCCGCGGATGCTGGACTCGGGGCACCGGAGCCGTACGACGTGACGATGGGACGGGTGCCATGCCTCTTGAGGGCGAGTACGAGCCGAGTCCGCAGCAGTGGGTGCGCGAGCAGGTGGAACTGTACGAGAGCTCCGGCGGGACGCGCGGGACGACGCTGCGGGACACGGGCCTGCCGGTCGTGGTGCTGACCAGCCGGGGCGCGCGGTCGGGGAAACTGCGCAAGACGCCCGTGATGCGGGTGGAGCACGAGGGCCGGTACGCGGCGGTGGCCTCTCTGGGCGGGGCCCCGAAGCACCCCGTCTGGTACCACAACATCAGGGCCCACCCGCTGGTGGAACTGCAGGACGGGCCGGTGCGGCGCGACATGACGGCGCGTGAGGTGACCGGCGCGGAGAAGGCCGGGTGGTGGGAGCGTGCGGTGGCGGCGTACCCGCCGTACGCCGACTACCGGAAGAAGACGGACCGGGAGATCCCGGTGTTCGTGCTGGAGCCCGTGGACGGGGGCGGGCTGCCCGGCTGACCCGCCCCCGCCGCGGTCGCGCCTTCGGCCCGCGGTACCCCGCCGGTTCGCCGGGAGGAATTCCCGCCGGGTGTGCATGGACGGGCGGGGGCCGGGCACCCGTGCGTCAGGCCCCGCCGCGCTCCCCCGTCGCGGCGGGGCTTTGCTCTGCCTCGTGGGCGTGCCGGTCGGTCACGTCGAGGAACACCGGGTCCGCCTCGGGCACGGTGTGGCGGATCGAGCGTTTGATGCGGACGGCGACCTCCTCGACGTGTTCGCTGTCCAGGCCGGGCACCAGGTCCACGCGGGCGGCCACCAGGACCGATTCCAGGCCCGTCTTCATGGTGAGCACCGCCTCCACGCTGTCGATCTCGGGCTGGGCCCGCAGCAGCGCGTGGATCCGGTCGCCGGACTCCCGGTCGGCGGCCTCCCCGATGAGCTGGCCGCGGGCGTCGCAGCCGAGCCGGTAGGCGACGTAGCCGAGCAGCACGCCGATCGCGAGGGACGCGGACGCCTCCCAGACCACCCGTCCGGTCGCCATGTGCAGGGCCATTCCGGTGATCGCGAGGGTGACACCGAGCACGGCGGTGCCGTCCTCGGCCACGACCGTGCGCAGGGCGGGGTCGCGCACCCCGGCCAGGCCGCCGCCCTGCCGGCGCACCTGGTACAGGGCGCGCAGCAGGGAGCCGCCCTCGGCGAGGAGGGCGACGCCGAGGACGGCCAGGCCGGCGACGTAGCCGGCGAACGTCTCCCCGGAGCCGCCGCGCAGTGCCTCGACGCCCTGGAAGACGGAGAAGCAGCCGCCCATGACGAAGATCCCGACGGCGGCCAGTAGCGACCAGAAGTACCGCTCCTTGCCGTACCCGAAGGGGTGACGCCGGTCGGCGGGGCGGCGGCTGCGGCGCAACGCGGCCAGCAGGAACACCTCGTTCAGGCTGTCCGCGACGGAGTGCGCGGCCTCCGAGAGAAGTGCGGGCGAGCCCGCGAGGAGCCCTCCGACGGCCTTGGCCACGGCGA
The DNA here is from genome assembly GCA_035710365.1 of Streptomyces sp. Classification (GTDB taxonomy): domain Bacteria; phylum Actinomycetota; class Actinomycetes; order Streptomycetales; family Streptomycetaceae; genus Streptomyces. Next base: position 13,326 of record DASTDN010000360.1, read on the forward strand.
TCACCAGGTTGGCGGCGAGCGCCACCCACACGGTGACGCGGGTCCTGCGTTCGGCTGGGGTCTCGGGGGGTGTTCCGCTCACATGTCCTCCGTCCGCTTCGTGGCCGTCGGTCCGGCTCTCGGCGATTGCCCCGGTCGGCCCTGCTCACACCGTGCCGTCGGCCGATTTCGGGGAACGCGTTCCCGTGGACGTGCAGGACGGCACGCGCCGTGAGCGGGACGGAAGTGAGGAGTGCGGGCCATGGGTGACCGCGCCGCGGGCTCGGAGGGCAACGCCGGGTACGGCAGGAAGGCGTTCAAACGGTCGAAGGCGCATTTCGCGGACCGGATCACGGCGGACGGCCGGGACGGCTGGCCCGTGGAGCCCGGCCGCTACCGCCTGGTGGTGAGCCGGGCCTGCCCGTGGGCGAGCCGCGCGCTGGTCTCGCGGCGGCTGCTGGGGCTGGAGGGCGCGGTGTCGCTGGCCGTCGCCGATCCCGTCCAGGACGACCGGAGCTGGCGTTTCACGCTGGATCCGGACGGCCGCGACCCGGTCCTCGGCATCCGTCTCCTCGCCGAGGCCTACGACCGCCGGGAGCGCGGCCACCCGGGCGGGGTGAGTGTGCCGGCGGTGGTGGACGTGCCCAGCGGGAAGCTGGTCACCAACGACTACCAGCGGATCACCCTGGACTTCGCCACCCAGTGGACGGCCCTGCACCGCGAGGGCGCGCCCGAGCTGTATCCCGAGGCGCTGCGCGAGGAGATCGACGAGGTGATGGCGGGCGTCTACGAGGACGTCAACAACGGGGTGTACCGGGCGGGTTTCGCCACCGGGCAGGAGGAGTACGAGGCCGCCTGCTCGGGTGTCTTCCGCCGGCTGGAGTGGCTGGTGGCCCGGCTGGAGCGGCAGCGGTACCTGGTCGGCGACACGATCACCGAGGCGGACATCCGGCTGTTCACGACGCTGGTGAGGTTCGACGCGGTCTACCACGGCCATTTCAAGTGCAACCGCTGGAAGCTGACGGAGCGGCCGGTGCTGTGGGCGTACGCCAGGGACCTGTTCCAGACGCCCGGATTCGGGGACACGGTCGACTTCGACCACATCAAGCGCCACTACCACCAGGTGCACACCGGGATCAACCCGACGGGGATCGTGCCGCTCGGCCCGGACCTGTCCGGCTGGCTCGCGCCGCACGGGCGTGCGGGACTGGGCGGGCGGCCGTTCGGCGACGGCACGCCGCCCGGCCCGGTGCCCCCGGGAGAGGAGGTGCCGGCGGCCGGACGGCCCTGACACCCGGAGAACGACAACCGTCACGGAACTTGGGAGAACCACGTGGGCAAGAAGAGCAGCACGAAGAGGAAGCTTCCCGCCGCCTACAAGCCGGTCGGGTTCGCGCTGAGCTGGACCGGCGGCACGGTCGCGAGCATGGCGTTCCGCAAGGTGTGGAAGGCCCTGCGCGACGAGGACGACGCGCCCGACGCGCTCGACCCGGACCGCCGCATGGGCGAGATCCTGCTGGCCGCGGCGATCCAGGGGGCGATCTTCGCCTGTGTGCGCAGCCTCGTCGACCGCGCGGGCGCGAGGGCCATCGAGCACCGCACGGGAGTGTGGCCGGCCGAGGACAGGACCGGCCGCGTCTGACGGGCCGCCAGTCCCTCCTTCGGCGGTCAGCCCCGCTTGGGCGCCAGAGGAGGGACTCGGCGCAGGATGAAGGAGTGGCCCGCCGGATCGGCGAAGCCGCGCTCCTCGTACGGGCCGGGCGCGTCCTTCGCCTCCAGTGGACGCCCGCCGAGCTCGACCACCCTGCGCTCGGCGGCGTCGAGGTCCTCCACCATGAACTCCAGGTGGGCCTGGAGGGCGTTCTCCGGGCGCGGCCAGCTCGGCGGGGTGGCGTTCGTGTCGCGGCGGAACGCCATGCGGATGCCGTCGGTGCTGCGGATCTCCACCCGGTTGGCGGCCACGTCCATGTCCTCGGCGTCCAGGAACCGCCGGTAGAACAGGGCGAGTTTCTCGGGCTCGGCGCAGTCGAGCACCACGACGCCCGCGTTGACCAGTGCCATGTCTCCTCCGCTGGGTTCGGGGCGCGGTGCCGCGCCCGGTCCTGTGCGTCTATCCCGCCGCGCGGCTTTCACTCGGCCGCCGGCCACGCTCCGCAGCCGGCCGGACACGCCCGCCGCGCCCGGGGACGAGGCGTCCGGGATGCCGTGCCTCCCCTTCGGGCGCGGCGCGCAGACCGTGCCGGCCGCCCCCGGCCGGGACACCCCGCGACCCACCGGAACCCCACCGGAACCACCCGTACGTGCCGCTGCCCGTCCGCGTGAACGGACAGTGCGAGAACGCGGCCGCAATTCGAAGACATATGTCAATCGAACATGCTCAAATTCCGGCGTACGCGGGTAACTTGCAGGCGGGGCAGTGGTGTTGGGCCGCTTCCCCACCGGTGTACGGAGGGTTGGAGGCGGTGTCGTCGTGCAGCAGCAGCCTGCGCCGTTCACCCGGCATGTGCGCGTCCATCAGGACCGTGGCCACACGGTGCTGGAGTTCCGGGGCGAGATCGACATCGCCGCGGCCGCCGAGATCGCCCCGCACCTGGACGAGGTGACGGACCGCGCCGAGCCGCACGTCGTCATCGACCTCAGCCGGGTGGAGTTCTTCGACTGCTCGGGGCTGCGGCTGCTGTACCGGGCCCGGCGGCGGGTCCTGGACCGGCACGGGCGTCTGCTGCTGGTCTGCGCCCACCCGCTGACCCTGCGCGTCCTGCGGATCACCGGCCTGTCCCGGCTGCTTCCGCCGCAGCCCACGCTGGACGCGGCCCTCACCCGCCCGGAGGCCGCGTCCGGCTCGGTGTGACAGACACCGGCGCGCTCCCCCGAGGTGCTTTCCCGTCGACTGCCGCGCCTGTCGGGCGCGATGAGGGGCATCCGGACAGCAGGAGGGAGGGCCGCCGCCGTGACGCCGTACGCAGACCGCACCCTCCGCAGCAACCGAGTCACTGGAGGGTCCATGAACCGAGCAGCCACACGTCCCCGCGTCCCGTCCGCACGGGGCCTCTTCTCCCGGCGCCGCGCCCCGGAGGCACCCGCTCCGGAACGGCACCCGCTGCCGCTGCCCCTGCGGTTCCTGGCCGTGCTGTGCGCTTTCGCGTTCATGGTGGCCTTCGCGGTCGTCCTGGCCCGGCTGACGCTGCAGCCCTCCCCCGCCTCGGAGGCGCTGACGCACAGCAATCTGCACCCGGGCCGCTCCCTCTCGGCGTACCTGAACCAGCCCGAACTGCGTGACGCCTTCCGGCAGATCGGCGGGAACCTGCTGCTCGGCGTGCCCTTCGGCGTGCTGATGCCGGTCGTGGCGCCCCGCACCCGGGCCATGTGGCGGGTGGTGCTGCTGACGGCCGCGGTGATGCTGCTGGTGGAGCTGGTGCAGGGCGCGTTGGTGACCGGGCGGGCCTTCGACATCGACGACGTCATCCTCAACACCACCGGCGCGCTGGCGGGTTACCTGCTGCTCGGCCGCCGGCTGAGCCGGGCCGTCCACGCCCGGAAGAAGAAGACCGGCTGAACGGGCCGGCCCGCGGGGGGGCCGGGGCGAGTCCTTGGAAGGAGACCGGAGGCGCGGGGCAAGAAAGCGCCCATTGGTCCGTACCAACTATTGACGCCCTCTTGCTTCACTTCTTAAATCGAGAGGCGACTCCTCCAGCCCCCCACACTCGCACCGCGCGCCCGCTCCCCACGCGGGCCGCCCGCGGGAAGGATCGTCCGTGACTTCTCCACGCCTGCTGCGCACCAGCCTCCTCACCGCCCTGTCCGCCGTCCTCGTCGCGAGCGCCGCGACCGGCGCGGCGCAGGCCGAACCCTCCCGCGCCCCCCACCGGGCCGCCGCGGCGGCGGTGTTCTCCGACACCTTCGACGGGCCCGCGGGTGCGGCCGCCGACGCCTCCAAGTGGCAGATCGAGACCGGCGACAACGTCAACAACCACGAGCGGCAGTACTACACGGCCGGCGCGAACAACGCGGCCCTGGACGGCCAGGGCCACCTGGTGATCACCGCGCGCCGCGAGAACCCGGGCAACTACCAGTGCTGGTACGGCCGGTGCGAGTACACCTCGGCCCGGCTCAACACCTCGGGGAAGTTCACCGCGCAGTACGGGCACGTGGAGGCGCGCCTGAAGGTGCCGCGCGGGCAGGGCATGTGGCCGGCGTTCTGGATGCTCGGCAACGACATCGGCCAGGTCGGCTGGCCCAACTCGGGCGAGATCGACGTCATGGAGAACGTCGGGTTCGAACCGTCCACCGTGCACGGCACGATCCACGGCCCCGGCTACTCCGGCTCGGGCGGCATCGGCGCGGCGTACACGCTGCCCGGCGGACAGCGCTTCGCGGACGCCTTCCACACCTTCGCGGTGGACTGGGCGCCGGACGCGATCACCTGGTCGGTCGACGGCCAGGTCTACCAGCGCCGTACACCGGCCGACCTGGGCGGCCGGGCGTGGGTGTTCAACAAGCCGTTCTTCCTGATCCTCAACCTCGCGGTGGGCGGCTACTGGCCGGGCGACCCGGACGGCTCCACGGTGTTCCCGCAGCAGCTCGTCGTGGACCACGTGTCCGTGACGACGTCCGGCGCGGCCCTCGGCACACGGGACGCACGGGACTAAGGTCCTTCCCGGACGGCGGGGGGCGTCAGCGCCGCGTCCAGGTGAACTTGTCGCCTCCCACCCAGCGGACCACGTCCGGGTCGTCGAGGTCGTGCACGACGATGCCGAACGCGGCGGCGGCCTCCAGTACGTCGGTGACGGCCCTGGCCTCACCGACCACCTGGCCGTCGATCTCCACGATCCGGAACGGCGGGACGCCGGGCTGCACCCCGAGCACCATGATCCGCGGGCGGGAGATGTACGGGCTCTCACTTTCGGTCATGCCATAGAGCGTAAAACGCATCTCTCGTCCGTGAATGCCCGAGTTCGTCCGGCGTGCGGAGCCGGACCGGTCAGGGCCTGCGCCACGCGTCGCCGGTCAGGTGCGAACCGGCCTGCGGCCCCATCCGCAGCATCCCGCCGTCCACGCTCCACGAGGCGCCGGTGACGTACGACGCCTCGGGGCCGGCGAGGAAGGCGATCACGGCGGCGACCTCGCGGGCGTCGCCGGGCCGCCCCAGCGGCACCCCGGGGCGGCGCTCGGTGCGGACGTCCGTGTCCTCCTGACCGGTCATGGGCGTGGCGATCTCGCCGGGCGCGACCGCGTTGACGGTGATGCGGTGCTCGGCGAGTTCCAGGGCCATGACCTGCGTGAGCAGGCCGAGCCCGCCCTTGGCGGCGCAGTACGGCGCGGCGCCGACGCGTGGCTGGTGCTCGTGCACGGAGGTCACGTTCACGATGCGGCCCCCTTCGCCCTGCCGGATCATGTGCCGCGCCGCCCGCTGGCCGCACAGGAAGGGGCCGACGAGGGTCGACGTCCAGGACCTCGCGGACCGTGGACAGGTCCAGGTCGAGGAACGGCGTCATGGTGCCGGTGCCGGCGTTGTTGACCAGGACGTCCAGGCGGCCGAGCCGCTCGCACAGCTCGTCGACCACGTCGGCGGCCCCGGGCAGCCGGGTGAGGTCCGCGCGGGCGACGGCGGCGCGCCGCCCGTGGGCACGCACCTCCTCGGCGGTCTCCTCGGCGCCCCAGAGGTCCTCGTGCCAGGTGATGCCGACGTCCAGGCCCGCACGGGCCAGGCGTACGGCGGTGGCGCGGCCGATGCCGGAGTCGGCACCGGTGATCACGGCCACTCGGCCGGGGGGAACGGTCATCGCGGACTCCTTGTCGGCACGACGGCGGGCGACGCGCCGCACGCAGTACCCGGGCTGCCCGCCGGCAAACGACGCCGGCCGGTTCCGGGCCGCCGTGCGGGGCCCGCGGCTCTGGGGAACCCTGGACGCAGGAGGTGGGCCGCGTGGTGGCGATGGACCCCGTGGAGGCTCTGGACCGGATCGCCTTCCTGCTGGAGCGGTCCCTGGCACCGTCCTACCGCGTCCGCGCGTTCCGCACCGCGGCTCGCGTCCTCGCGGAGCTGGGCGGGGCCGAGGTCCGCGAGCGGGCCTCGGCGGGGACGCTGGAGTCGCTCAAGGGGGTGGGCCCGAAGACCGCGCAGGTGGCACGGGAGGCGCTGGCCGGGCAGGTGCCCGGGTATCTGCAGAAACTCCAGGACGAGGCGGCGGCCGACGCGCCCCGGGGAGCGGGCGGGGGGCTGCGGGCGCTGCTGCGCGGGGACTGCCACCTGCACTCCGACTGGTCGGACGGCGGCAGCCCCATCGAGGAGATGGGCCGGACGGCCGCCGCGCTGGGCCACGAGTGGGCGGTGCTCACCGACCACTCCCCCCGGCTGACGGTCGCCAGGGGGCTGTCGGCGGAGCGGCTGCGGGAACAGCTCGACGTGGTCGCCCGCCTCAACGAGACGTGGGCGCCGTTCCGGCTGCTCACCGGCATCGAGTGCGACATCCTCGACGACGGTTCCCTCGACCAGGAGCCGGATCTGCTGGACCGGCTCGACGTGGTGGTCGCCTCGGTGCACTCCAAGCTGCGCATGGACGCCCGCGCGATGACCCGCCGTATGGTGGCCGCCGTACGCGATCCGCGCTCCGACGTGCTGGGGCACTGCACCGGGCGGCTGGTGACGGGGCGGGGGCGGCCGGAGTCGCGGTTCGACGCGGACGAGGTGTTCGCGGCGTGCGCGCAGACCGGTACGGCCCTGGAGATCAACAGCAGGCCCGAGCGGCTGGACCCGCCGCGCCGGCTGCTGCGGCGGGCGGTGGACGCGGGCGTGCTGTTCTCCGTCGACACCGACGCGCACGCCCCCGGCCAGTTGGACTGGCAGATCCTCGGGTGCGCGCGGGCCGAGGAGTGCGCGGTGCCGCCGGAGCGGATCGTGACCACGTGGAGCGCGGACGAGGTACTGGCCTGGGCCCGGGACAGGCGCCTGCCTGCGGCTTGATGGGGCGCGGGCGTGGTACCCGCCGTTCCCGCCCGCCCGGCAGGAGAGAGAAGGCACGCATGGAAGCACGCGCCGCCGTGTTCGACGTCGACGGCACCCTCGTCGACACCAACCATCTGCACGTCACGGCCTGGTGGGAGGCGTTCCGGCAGGCCGGGCACCGCGTGCCGGGGCGCGCCCTGCACCGCGCCGTCGGGCTGCCCTCCACGGACCTGATCGCGGGGGTGCTCGGCGAGGACCGGGACCGGGACGGCGACGCCGGGATCAGCGCCGCGCACAAGACGCTGTACGGGCAGTACTTCGACCGGCTGCCCGCGCTGGACGGCGCGGCGCGGCTGCTGCGCCGGCTGGCGGGCGAGGGATGGCGGGTCGTGCTGGCCACCTCGGCGACCGGAGAGGAACTGGCGGCACTGCGCCGCGCCCTCGACGCCGACGAGGCGATCACGGCGACCGCGAGCGCGGACGACGTCGCGGCGGGCAAGCCGCACCCGGAACCGGTCGAGCGGGCCCTCGGACTCGCCGGGGTGTCCGCCGGGCGCGCGGTGTTCGTCGGGGACACGGTGTGGGACATGCGCGCGGCCGGCCGGGCCGGGGTGCGCCGTGTGGCCGTCCTCAGCGGCGGCATCCCGCGCGCCGACCTGGAGCAGGCGGGCGCGGACGCCGTCTACGACGGTCCCGGCCACCTGCTGGACTCCCTGGCGGACAGTCCCTTCGCGGACCTGACCGCCTCATGATCCGTTCACCTGCCGCGGGCCCGCATACGTGGTGCGCGGCCCGGATACCCGCCCCCGCATGACGCGCGTGACGGAGACAGTACGCAGGGAGGCACAGGGGCTCGCCGAGACGGGGCGGGCCGTGCTGCGCGGGCCCGGGCGTGAGCGGGACCTGCTGGTGCAGTCGCTCAAGGCGGCCGGGGCCGCACTGCTGGCGTGGGTGATCGCGGACGAATGGCTGCGGGACCCGATGGCCCTGATGGCGCCGTGGGTGGCGCTGGTGCTGGTGCAGGCGACGGTCTACGGCTCGCTCAGGCGGGCCGGCCAGCAGTTCGGGGCGATCTGCGTCGGCGCGCTGCTGGCCTCGGCCCTGCAGTTGCTCACCGGTGAGACGCTGGTGGCACTGGCGCTGTCCGTGCCGGCGCTGATGCTGCTGGCGAACTGGCCGCGCTTCGGCGACCAGGGCGTCTACGCCGTGACGACCGCCCTGTTCACGCTCGCGTCGGGCACGGTGAGCGGCGCGGCGGTCGGCCACCGGCTGGGGCAGGCGGCGCTCGGCGCGGTGATCGGCGTGGCGGTGAACGCGCTGGTGCTGCCGCCGGTGCACCTGCGGGACGTCCAGGAGAACCTGGTGGGGCTGGCGCGGCAGGCCGGGGACGTCCTGCACGAGGTGGCGGCCGATCTGCGGCACGGCGACTGGGACACCACGACGGCGGCCGACTGGTCGTACGGGGCGGCCGGGCTGGAGCGGCGGCTGGACGGGCTGCGCTCGGCGCGCGGCTGGAGCCGGGAGAGCCTGCGGCTGACGCAGCGCTGGCTGCACCTGGTGTACCGGGCGCCCACCACGCTGCCGGACGAGGCCGAGGACGAGCGGTGGAGCAGGATCACCGGGCATGTCCGGGCGCTGGTGCGGACCTTGGTGGTCGCGGCGGACGACAGCAGGACGCCCATGCCGCCGGGCGGCGAGGCGCTGCACGCGTACGCCCGACTGCTGGAGCTGATCGGCGACGCCTGCCACGCGGCGGGCGAGCGGCTGCCCGGTCCGGGCGGCGGGCCGGAGGCGGTGGCCGAGATGAACGAGCTGCACGAACGGCTCCAGCTCAGTCTGCGCGACCACGCCGGGCGGGAGCCCGCCCGTACGGCTGTGCTCGGGACGCTGCTGCTCCAGGCGGAGAACATCTGGGCGGAGACCGTGCCGGCCGGACCCCGGGAACCGCTGCCCGAGTGAGACCGGGCGGCGCCGCGCCCGGCGCTCCGTGCGCCGCCCGCCCGCGGGGGCGGCACGGCCGGCGCCGACGCGGCCCGCCGCACCCGCCGGCCGGAACCGGCAACGCCCACCGGTAATCGGTGCGGAGAGGACACGTCCCCGCGAGCCGCACAGGGCCGCCCGCGTCTCCCACCGGGCCGCCCCGGCCGTGATTCCCCCGTCGCGGCCGGGGCTTCCTCCGCGCCCGGGGGGTACTCGGACGGCTCCCCCGCAGTCGCCGAGAGGAGCACAGGGTGAGCAGCTCAGCGGGCAGCAGGATCGTGGTCACGGGCGCCACGGGCAACGTGGGCACCAGCGTGGTCCGGCTGCTGTCGGAGGACGCGGCGGTGGGGTCCGTACTGGGCCTGGCCCGGCGGATCCCCGACTGGTCGCCCCCAAAGACGGAGTGGGCCGCGGTCGACCTCGCCTCGCAGCAGGCCGATCTCGTCACCGCGTTTGCGGGGGCGGACGCGGTGGTGCACCTGGCGTGGGCGTTCCAGCCGACGCACGATCCGGCGGCGACCTGGCGGACGAACGTCCTCGGCTCCCTGCGGGTGTTCGACGCGGTCGCGAAGGCGGGCGTGCCGGTGCTGGCGCACGCGTCGTCGGTCGGCGCGTACTCGCCGGGCCCCAAGAATCACGCCGTGGACGAGTCGTGGCCGACGCACGGCTGGCCGGATGCCGCGTACTGCCGGGAGAAGGCGTATCTGGAGCGTGCCCTGGACACCTTCGAACGGGATCACCCCGGGGTGCGGGTGGTGCGGATGCGGCCGGCGTTCCTCTTCAAGCGGCAGTCGGCGAGCGAGCAGCGCAGGATCTTCGCCGGGAAGTTCGTGCCGGGGCCGCTGGCCCGGCCCGAGCGGCTGCCGTTCCTGCCCGACGTGCCGGGGCTGCGGGTGCAGGCGCTGCACACGGACGACGCCGCGAACGCCTACCGCCTCGCGCTGCACTCCGACGTGCGGGGCGCGTTCAATCTGGCGGCCGACCCGCCGGTGGACGCGGAACTGCTGAGCGGCATGCTGGGCACGCGCCGGGTTCGGGTGCCGCGTACGGCGGCCCGGTCGGCGATCGCCGCCGCGTGGGGGCTGCGGCTGGTGCCGGCCTCCCCCCATCTCTTCGACGCGGCGCTGCGGATGCCGCTGCTGGACTGCACGCGCGCGCGTGCCGAACTGGGCTGGCGGCCGGTGCGCGATGCCACCGAGGTGCTGGAGGAGTTCCTGGAGGGCATGCGGCAGGGCGCGGGCGGACCGACGGAACCGCTGCGGGGGCGCAGGGCGAGCTGACCTCCGGCGCGGCCGGAGGCGGGAGACAGGGCCGGACGGGGAGAGCGTCCCCGTCCGGACGGGTGCCCGGTCGCCGTCGGCACGGCCGGCCGGCCGGGGAACCGGCCGGCCGCCCGGTCAGGCGGAGGACTCGTCCGGGACGGGCTGGTCCGGGTTGCTTCCCGACTGCTGCGGGGCACCCTGGCGGCCCGTGCCCGCCTCGTCGGTGTCGGGGACGTCCCCCGATCCGGGGGCGTCCTCCTCCTCTGAGGCGGTGTCGTCGGGGCGCCCGACCGGTACCTCCCAGGGGTCCTCACCGGTGTCGGCCTGCTGGTCCGGCAGGTCCCTCGGGACGGGTTCACCGGCCGGGGCCCTGTCGTGGCGGTCGCCCACAGCACACTCCCTTCCGTCGTCCGTGCGCGGTGCATGGCGCAGTGCGCGCGATCCGACGCGGGTACCGCCCCGGCGCACCGCGAAACGTCGCCGCACCACCTACCGCGACGCCGACGCCGGGTCCGGGCCGGGGGCCCGCTGCGCGGGGCGGGCCCGGAGCGTCAGTGCGGTGCCCGGACGGCGCTGCACGCCAGGCGGGCGGCGGCCCTGGGGCTCCGGCCCTGCGCGGCGGGCGGAGCCTCACCCGGGAGGAGCAGCT
>DASTDN010000361.1:0-10783 GCA_035710365.1 Streptomyces sp.
CGATGACCTGACCGTCGACCGGGACGACGTGGACGGCCTGCTCTCCGAGCTGGACGAGTACGCGGTCGAGCAGGCGCTGCAGATCTCCGAGAACTCCGACGACGACGTCGAGGTCACCGTCCTGACCGTGGGCCCCGAGGACGCCAAGGACGCCCTGCGCAAGGCGCTGTCCATGGGTGCCGACAAGGCCGTCCACGTCGAGGACGACGATCTGCACGGCACCGACGCCATCGGCACCTCCCTGGTGCTGGCCAAGGCGATCGAGAAGGCCGGATTCGATCTGGTGATCTCCGGCATGGCCTCCACCGACGGCACCATGGGCGTCGTCCCGGCCCTGCTCGCCGAGCGCCTCGGCGTCCCGCAGGTCACGCTGCTCTCCGAGGTCTCCGTCGAGGGCGGCACGGTCCGGGGCCGCCGCGACGGCGACGCCGCCTCCGAGCAGCTCGAGGCCTCCCTGCCCGCCGTGGTGTCGGTCACCGACCAGTCGGGCGAGGCGCGCTACCCGTCCTTCAAGGGCATCATGGCGGCCAAGAAGAAGCCCGTTCAGTCCTGGGACCTCTCCGACCTCGACATCGACGAGGACGAGGTCGGCCTGGACAACGCGTACACCGCGGTCGACTCCGCGGCCGAGCGCCCGGCCCGCACCGCGGGCACGATCGTCAAGGACGAGGGCGAGGGCGGCAAGCAGCTCGCCGACTTCCTCGCGGGCCAGAAGTTCATCTGAGCCCCCTCCGTCGCCCCTCATCTTCCGCAAGCAGGAGAGCATTCCCATGGCTGAAGTTCTCGTCTACGTCGACCACGTGGACGGCGCCGTCCGCAAGCCCACCCTGGAGCTGCTGACCCTGGCCCGCCGCATCGGCGAGCCGGTCGCCGTCGCGCTCGGTGCCGGCGCCGCCGACACCGCCGCCGCGCTCGCCGAGCACGGCGCGGTGAAGGTCCTCACCCACGACGCCTCCGAGTACGCCGACTACCTGGTCGTCCCCAAGGTGGACGCGCTCCAGGCAGCCCACGAGGCCGTGTCCCCGGCCGCGGTGCTGGTGCCGTCCTCCGCCGAGGGCAAGGAGATCGCCGCGCGCCTGGCGCTGCGCATCGGCTCCGGCATCATCACCGACGCCATCGACATCGAGGCCGGCGACGAGGGCCCGGTGGCCACCCAGTCGGTGTTCGCCGCCGCCTTCACCACCAAGTCCCGCGTCGCCAAGGGCACCCCGGTCGTCACGGTCAAGCCCAACAGCGCCGCCGTCGAGGCCGCCCCGGCCGACGGCGCGGTCGAGGCGCTGTCCGTGACCTTCTCCGAGCAGGCCACCGGTACCAAGGTCACCGGCCGTACGCCGCGCGAGTCGACGGGCCGCCCGGAGCTGACCGAGGCCGCGATCGTGGTCTCCGGCGGCCGCGGGGTCAACGGCGCGGAGAACTTCGCGGTCATCGAGGCGCTCGCCGACTCCCTCGGCGCGGCCGTCGGCGCCTCGCGCGCCGCCGTCGACGCGGGCTGGTACCCGCACGCCAGCCAGGTCGGCCAGACCGGCAAGTCCGTCTCGCCGCAGCTCTACATCGCCTCCGGCATCTCCGGCGCCATCCAGCACCGGGCCGGCATGCAGACCTCGAAGACGATCGTGGCCGTCAACAAGGACTCCGAGGCCCCGATCTTCGACCTGGTCGACTACGGCGTCGTCGGCGACCTGTTCGACGTCGTCCCGCAGCTCACCGAGGCGATCAAGGCCCGCAAGGGCTGACCGCCCCCGCGGCGCCCGCCGCATGCCCCCGTGACCCGTGCGGTCACGGGGGCATGCGCGTTCTCGTCGGCCTTCCGCGCATGCCGCGGACGCGGGCGGGCAGGGAGCGGGACAGTGTTGACCGGGCGGAAGGCCGCCCGATACGTTCATTCAACGGATTGTTGATTCCGTACGGCGGAAACCCGGAGGGCGTGGAATGGGTCAGGGCCGGCAGGAGACCGTGGCGACGAGCCTCGCGGGCGCCGTGCGCGAGGAGATCGGCGCCCGGCTCGCCCCCGTCGACGCCGAACTGGAGCGCCACTACCCGGGCGACCCCGGTACCCGCCAACCCGTCCACACCGTCTACGTGCCCGGTGACGCCTTCACCGCGGACACCGTCCGCTCCTGGGGCGAGCGGGCCCTCGACCTGCTCGACGAGCACGCCCCGGACGCCGCCTCGTTCGCCGCCGTCCTCGGACTCGCCGGCGACCTCGCCCAGTCCGTCCACGCGCGCGTGCGCGCCAAGCTGGAGCGCGAACCCGTCGAGGACCTGCGCGTCGACTTCGAGGACGGCTACGGCCACCGCCCCGACGCCGAGGAGGACGAGGCCGCCGCCCGCGCCGCCCGGGTGATCGCCGAGGCCCACGCGACCGGCACGGCACCCCCGTACACGGGCATCCGCATGAAGTGCCTGGAGGCGCCGGTCCGCGACCGCGGCATCCGCACCCTCGACATCTTCCTCACCGGCCTGATGCGGGCGGGCGGACTGCCCGAGGGGCTGGTCCTCACCCTGCCGAAGGTGACGTACCCCGAGCAGGTCGCCGCCATGGCGCGGCTGCTGGAGGTGTTCGAGGAGACGCACGGCCTGCCCCCCGGCCGGATCGGCTTCGAGATCCAGATCGAGACCAGCCAGGCCGTTCTCGGCGCCGACGGCACCGCCACCGTCGCCCGTATGATCCGCGCCGCCGGGGGCCGCGCCACCGGACTCCACTACGGCACCTTCGACTACAGCGCCTCGCTCGGCGTCTCCGCCGCCCACCAGGCCAGTGACCACCCGGTGGCCGACCACGCCAAGGCCGTCATGCAGGTCGCCGCCGCCGGCACCGGCGTACGGGTCTGCGACGGCTCCACCAACGTCCTGCCCGTCGGCCGGACCCCCAAGGTCCACGACGCCTGGCGGCTGCACTACCGCCTCACCCGCCGTGCCCTGGCCCGCGCCTACTACCAGGGCTGGGACATGCACCCCGGCCACCTGCCCACCCGGTACGCCGCCGTCTACGCCTTCTACCGCGAGAGCTTCGAGCAGGCCGCCGACCGCCTCGCCCGCTACGTCAACCGGGCCTCCGGCGACGTCATGGACGAGCCCGCCACCGCCAAGGCCCTCAGCGGCCATCTGCTGCGCGGCCTGCACTGCGGCGCGCTCGACATCGCCGAGACGGCCCGGCTGACCGGCCTGACCCGCGCCGACCTGGAGAGCTATGCGGCCCGTGGACGCGGCGCCTGACGGGGCGTCCGGCCCCGTCGCACGAACCTCTAGGGTGGTGCCCGCGATCACGTGTCGCGGCATGTCACTGACAGAGGTCACAGGAACGGGGCGGCGGCGGTGTCTTCGGGGGAGTACGGAAAGGCGGACGGCACCGGGCGGCTGCTGGCCGGGCGGTACCGCGTCACGGCGCGGCTCGGCCGGGGCGGCATGGGCGTGGTCTGGCGGGCCGTGGACGAGGTGCTGGGCCGGGAGGTCGCGGTCAAGGAACTGCGCACCTACCACGACGCCGACGACTCGGAGCTGGCCGACCAGCGGCTGCGGATGCGGCGCGAGGCACGCGCCGCGGCCCGGGTGCGCCACCCCGGCGTCGTGGCCGTCCACGACGTGGCCGAGATCGACGGCCGTCCGCTGATCGTCATGGAGCTGGTCGACGGGCCGTCCCTGGACGACGTCCTGCGCGAGCGCGGCCCTCTCGCACCGCGCGAGGCCGCCCGGATCGGCGCCGAGGTGATGGACGCGCTGGTCGCCGCGCACCGGGCCGGCGTCCTGCACCGCGACGTCAAGCCCGGCAACATCCTGCTGGACCGCACCGGCCGCGTCGTCCTCACCGACTTCGGCATCGCCGCGATGGACGAACCGGGCGACGGCGCGGCCACCCGCCTGACCCGCAGCGGCGAAATCGTCGGCTCCCTCGACTACCTCGCGCCCGAACGCGCCGAGGGAGTCCCGCCGGGCCCGCCCTCCGACGTGTGGGCGCTGGGCGCGACCCTGTTCGCGGCCGTCGAGGGCACCTCGCCGTTCCGCCGCACGTCGGCCGTCTCCACCCTCGCCGCCATCGTCACCGATCCGCTGCCCGAGCTGCGGAGCGCGGGCCCTCTCGGCCCCGTCCTGCGGCAGCTCATGGACAAGCGCGTCGACTCGCGTCCCGACGCCGAACAGGGCCGGGCCCTGCTCAGGGCCGTCGCCGAGGGAGCCACGGAGGTGTCCGCGGCGCCGCCCGTCCGCACCGAGACGGAACGCTCCGTCACCTCGCCCGCCCCGCATCCGTCCGAGGCCGACGGCCGGGTCCTCGGCGAGCGTCCGGGCGGGCAGCCGCACGCCGGACCCACCTCCGTGTCCGTGCCGGGGGCGTCCCCGCGGCGCCGCCGGGGCGCGGTACTGCTCGCCGCCGCCGCGGGCGTCGTCGTCCTCGGCGTGACCGGGGCCGTGGCCGCCCACCTGCACGGCCAGGGCGAGGAGAAGGCGGCGGGAAAGCCCGTGCCCGGCGCCACGGCCACCCCCGCCCCGGAGCGCACCCGCGGCGAGCTCTCCCCGGAGCCGGTACGGGCCGGGGACGGCGACGGCGGCGACGGGAAGGCGTCCCCGGCGCCGCGCGCCACCGAGCGGCCCGCCGGCGCCAGGACGTCCTGGACGCGCTGCCACCCCAACGGCAGGGGCACGTACGACTGCTGGGTGTGGGGCACCGCCACGTCCTACACCGCGGACGGCACCGAGGCCGGAGTCCTCCACAGCGAGAAGAACTACTTCTACTGCCAGCGGAAACTGGGCCGCCAGGTGACGCACGGCGACTACACCAACATGTGGTGGGCGAAGACGGACGACGACAGCGGCAACAAGGGCGTCTACGTCAGCGCCGTCTACATCGACGGCAGCGGCAACAACGAGCCCCTGCGGGGGCTGCCCTACTGCTGAGCGCCCGCGTACCGCTCCAGCCCGGACGCGGTCACGAGCCGCTCCTCGGCGAACAGGCGGGTGCCGCGCTCGCAGCGCCACCGGTCGGCGCGGGCCCGCGCCGAGAACTCCTCGGGCGTCGCACCGAACAACTCCCGCAGCCGGGGCGACCCGGAGAGCAGCTCCTCCAGCAGGGGGCGCTGGCCCGGGTGGGTGCGCGGACTGCCGGGGGTGCCGTCGTGCAGCACGCCGTGCCGGCTGACGTACACGTACGCGCCGGGCAGCCGGGTGCCGTCCGCGAGGTCCACCGTCACCTCGGGCGCGGGAAGCCAGACGCGGTCGTGATTGCCGCCGGGCAGTGGTACGCCCTCGCTCGCGTCGATCACACCGACCTGCCGGGGGTCGAGCCACAGCAGGAACAGCTCCCGTACGGCCGCGGGCGCGGCGAACGGCGAGGCGGAGACGTACCCCATGCGGCTCACGTGCGCCGAGGCGCCCACCCCGAGGCCGGTGACCCCCGCCCGGACCATGGGGATCGGCGCGGTGACGCCGAACTCGGCGGTCTTGTGCCGGAGCTGTGCCGGGCAGGCGTTGGAGCCGACGGCGAGGACCGGGACGCGGTCCTCGTGCACGAGACGGTCCAGCGGCAGCAGCCGGTCGCCGTCCAGCAGCCCGGAGTCCGCCGGCCACGCCCCGGGGTAGAGCAGCGGCCGGTCGCGCGGCGCCTCGGCCAGGCCGAGGGACTCCAGGGTGCGGTCGTCCATGCGCGTGCTCAGTCCGCCGGGGGCAGCTCGCCCGAGCCGCGGGTGATCAGCCGGGTCGGCAGTTCGATGCGGCCGGGGGAGACCAGGGTGCCGTCCAGTTGCTGGAAGAGGCGCTCGGCGGCGCTGCGGCCGAGCGTCGCCGCGTCCTGCGCGACGACCGTGAGGCCGGGCCGGAGCAGGTCGGCGAGTTCGATGTCGTCGAAGCCGACGAGGGCGACCGGCCGGGAGTGCCCGGCGAGGACGCGGATCACGGTGACGGTGACGCGGTTGTTGCCGGTGAAGACGGCGGTCACCGGGTGCGGGTCGGACAGCATGTCCTCGGCCGCCCGCCGCACCCGCTCCGGGTCCGTGACGCCGAGGGACATCCAGGAGTCCTTGACGGGTATCCCCGCGTCCTCCATGGCCGCCCGGTAGCCGCGCAGCCGCTCCGCCGCGGTGTGGATGCGCGGCATGTCGCCGATGAAGCCGATACGGCGGTGCCCGTGCGCGATGAGGTGCGCGACGCCGTCCCGCGCGCCCCCGAAGTTGTCCGACAGGACCACGTCCGCGTCGATCCGGCCGGCCGGACGGTCCACGAACACCGTCGCCACACCGGCCCTGAGCTCCGGCTCCAGGTAGCGGTGGTCGTCACCCGCCGGGATCACCACCAGGCCGTCCACCCGCCGCGCGCACAGCGCCAGGACGAGCTCCTGCTCCCGGTCCGGGTCCTCCGCGCTGGAGCCGTTGATGAGCAGCGCGCCGTGGGCCCGCGCCACCTCCTCCACCGCCCGGCTGAGCGGGCCGTAGAACGGGTCCGCGAGGTCCTCCAGCACCAGACCGATGCTCGCCGTGCGGCCCTTGCGCAGCACGCGCGCGCTGTCGTTGCGGCGGAAGCCGAGCGCGTCGATGGCCTCCTGCACGCGGCGTTCCGTCTCCGGGGTGACGCCCGGTTCGCCGTTGACCACGCGCGAGACGGTTTTCAGACCGACTCCGGCGCGGGCGGCGACGTCCTTCATGGTCGGACGATTGCCGTAGCGGCTTCCGGGGAGGCGGTCGGCTCGGCGGGGCGTGTCGGGCACGATGGCGGTGTCCTGTTCCTGTCGTCCGGTGGGATGTCGCGGGCCACGAGTTTGTATGAGGATGTGGCGTCGAGCATAGAGCCTGGACAACGTTGTCAGATGCGGGAGACACTGACCACCGCGTTCGTGGGCCGGCGGCTCGACACGGGACCGGCCTGCTGCTTTCTCAATTTTCGTGACGCTTTCGCAAGGTGGACGGGGAGATCCGACTCTGATGCACACCCATCTCGTGGCCGCGCTGGACATCGGCGGCACCAAGATCGCCGGAGCGCTGGTGGACGGCCGCGGCGAGATCCTGGTGCGGGCCCAGCGCGCCACGCCCGCGCGGGAGGACGGCGACACCGTGATGCGCGCCGTGGAGGCCGTGCTCGGCGAGCTGGCCGCGTCGCCGCTGTGGGCGAGCGTCTCCGCCCTCGGCATCGGCAGCGCGGGCCCGGTCGACGCCTCCGCGGGCACCGTCAGCCCGGTGAACGTGCCCGGCTGGCGCGGCTATCCGCTGGTCCGGCGGGTCCGTGCGGCGGCGGGCGGCCTGCCCGTCGAGCTGATCGGCGACGGGGTCGCGATCACGGCGGCGGAGCACTGGCAGGGCGCGGCGCGCGGCCACGACAACGCGCTGTGCATGGTGGTGTCGACGGGGGTCGGCGGCGGCCTGGTCCTGAACGGGCGGCTGCATCCGGGGCCCACGGGCAACGCCGGTCACATCGGCCACATCAGCGTCGACCTGGACGGCGACCCCTGCCCGTGCGGTTCGCGCGGGTGTGTGGAAGTGCTCGCCAGCGGCCCGAACATCGCCCGCCGCGCCCTGGAGGGCGGCTGGAAGCCGGGCCGGGACGGTGACACCTCGGCCGCCGCCGTGGCCGCCGCCGCGCGGGCCGGTGACCCGGTCGCGGCGGCGTCCTTCGAGCGGGCGGCGCAGGCCCTGGCCGCGGGCATCGCGGCGACCGCGACGCTGGTCGAGATCGACATCGTGGTGATCGGCGGGGGTGTGGGCAAGGCGGGCGACGTCCTGTTCGCCCCGCTCCGCAAGGCGCTGAACCGGTACGCGACGCTGTCCTTCGTGCGCCGCCTGACCGTGACGCCGGCGCGGATGGGCACGGACGCCGGGCTGGTGGGGGCCGCGGCAGCGGTGCTGGCGGGGCGGGAGGCGGCGGGGGTGTAGGGGCGGGCGGTCGCCGATGTGCGGCGGGCCGGTTGCTCGCCGGTCCGCCTGCCGGGCGGTTGCTCGCCGCCCGGCCCCGTCTCCCGGGTGTCGCCCGCCCGTCGCCCGTGCTGGGCCCGCCTGTCGCCCGTGCTGGGCCCGTCCGTCTCCGTGCTGGGCCCGCCTGTCGCCCGTGCTGGGCTCGTGTGCCTCCCGTGCCCGGCCCGTCCGTCTCCGCGTTGGCCCTGCCCGTCGCCCGTCGCCCGTCGCCCGTCGCCCGTCGCCCGTCGCCCGTCGCCCGTCGCCCGTCGCCCGTCGCCCGTCGCCCGTCGCCCGTGGTTGGCCGGATCTTGCCAGGTGGGCGCCTGACGCAGGCTTGCGCGCCCCGGCGCTTGGGGGCGGGCGCCGGGGTGCGTGTGACGGCTCCCGCCTCCGGTGTCGTGCCGGACGGCCCGGCTCCGCACGGTCGGCGGGGACGGCGTGCCGCGCCCCCGCCGACCGGCGCCGACGACCGCCCGTGCCCTCAACTGGGGCTGGTTTCCGTGGCAGGGTGGAGCGGGCAAGCCTCAGGGGGTCCGACTCAAGGGGGAAACGTGATCGTCTGGGTCAACGGGACGTTCGGTGCGGGCAAGAGCACCACCGCACGGGAACTGATCGAACTGATCCCGAACAGCACGCTCTTCGACCCCGAGGTCCTCGGCGGAACGCTCCTGCACCTGCTTCCGCCCAAACACCTCGCCGGGGCCGGCGACTTCCAGGACCTCCCGATCTGGCGACGGCTCGTGATCGACACGGCGGCGGCGATGCTCGCCGAACTCGGCGGCACCCTGGTGGTGCCCATGACCCTGCTGCGCCAGGAGTACCGGGACGAGATCTTCGGTGGTCTCGCCGCGCGCCGGATACCCGTCCGGCATGTGCTTCTGGCTCCGGCCGAAACGATCCTGCGTCAGCGCATAGCGAGCCGTGAGATCCCGCCCGACCTGCCCGACGGCGAGAGACGCGTCCGGCAGTGGGCCTACGACCACATCGAGCCGTACAAGGCCGCCCTCGCCTCCTGGCTCACCGCCGACGCCCACCCCGTCGACACCAGCGCGCTCACCCCGCGCGAGGCGGCCGTCCGCGTCGCCGAGGCCGTCACCGGCGGCACCGTGCCCGCCTGCGACATCGTGCAGACCCCCGAGCCGACCGCGGAGACGCTGGCCGCGGGCGTCCTCCTCTTCGACGAGCAGGACCGGGTGCTGCTCGTCGACCCCACCTACAAGCCCGGCTGGGAGTTCCCCGGCGGCGTCGTCGAACCCGGCGAGGCACCCGCCCGCGCCGGCGTGCGCGAGGTCGCCGAGGAGGTCGGCCTGCGCCTGGCCGACGTCCCCGCCCTGCTCGTCGTCGACTGGGAGCCGCCCGCGCCCCCCGGTTACGGCGGACTGCGTCTCCTCTTCGACGGCGGGCGGCTCGCCGCCGAGGACGCCGCGCGCCTGATGCTGCCCGGCCCCGAGCTCCGCGAATGGCGCTTCGTCACCGAGCAGGAGGCCGCCGGCCTGCTGCCGCCGGTCCGCTTCGAACGCCTGCGGTGGGCACTGCGCGCGCGCGAACGGGGAGCGGCGCTCTACCTGGAGGCCGGGGTCCCCACACCGTACGACGCCCTCGGCGAGCCCCGGCGGACGTGAGCGCCGGCCCTCGGGTCCGGGTCCTCACCCGCAGGAACGGCGCCTCGGACCGCTGACCGGCACCTGCGCACCGGTCGGCTCCGCGGACCCGGCCGCCGCGCCCGCGGAGCCTCGTGGCGGCCCGTCAGCAGGACCCGGCCGGCCGGGCGCGGGCGCGGCGCGGTGTCAGCCCGTCGCGTAGTTGCGCAGGAACAGGGCCTCGGCCACCGACAGGCGCTCCAGTTCCCCCGGGGACACGCTCTCGTTCACCGCGTGGATCTGCGCCTCCGGCTCGCTCAGGCCGATCAGCAGGATCTCCGCCTCCGGATACAGCGTGGCGAGCGTGTTGCACAGCGGGATGGAGCCGCCCTGGCCCGCGTACTGCATCTCCTCACCCGGGTACGCCACGGCCATCGCGTCGGCCATCGCCCGGTACGCCGGGCTCGTCGTGTCGGCGCGGAACGCCTGTCCCCGGCCCGTCTGCTCCACACGCACCCGGGCGCCCCACGGCGTGTGCGCCTCCACATGGCTCCGCAGCAGCTTCGCCGCCTCGGCCGCGTCCGTGCCCGGCGGCACCCGCAGGCTGATCAGCGCGCGGGCGCTCGCCTGCACGGACGGCGTGGCGCCCAGCACGGGCGGGCAGTCGATGCCGAGGACCGTCACCGCCGGGCGGGCCCAGATGCGGTCGGCGACCGTGCCGGAACCGATCAGTTCCACGCCGTCCAGCACCTTCGCGTCCCGCCGGAACCGCTCCTCCTCGTACGGCAGTCCGTCCCAGGCGCCGTCCCCGGTCAGCCCGTCGACGGTCGTGGAGCCGTCCTCGGCGCGCAGCGAGTCCAGGACGCGGATCAGCGCCGCCAGCGCGTCGGGCGCGGCACCGCCGAACTGGCCGGAGTGCAGATTGCCCTCCAGGGTGTCGACCTGTACCCGCAGTGTCGTCATGCCGCGCAGCACGGTGGTGACCGTGGGCAGGCCGACGCGGAAGTTGCCCGAGTCGCCGATGACGATCGCGTCGGCCCTCAGCAGCTCGGGGTGCTGCTCCGCGTACCGTTCGAGGCCGCCCGTGCCCTGCTCCTCCGAGCCCTCGGCGATGACCTTGACGTGCACCGGCACGCCGCCGTTCGCCTTCAGCGCGCGCAGCGCGAGCAGGTGCATCAGCACGCCGCCCTTGCAGTCGGCGGCGCCGCGCCCGTACCAGCGGCCGTCGCGCTCGGTCAGCTCGAAGGGAGGGGTGTCCCAGCCTGCCTCGTCCAGCGGCGGCTGCACGTCGTAGTGGGCGTAGAGCAGCACCGTCTTCGCGCCCTCCGGGCC
>DASTDN010000362.1:0-5645 GCA_035710365.1 Streptomyces sp.
CCCGGGCGGCCGTTGTGGCTGGGGTCGTTGAAGTCGAACGTCGGTCATACGCAGGCGGCGGCGGGTGTCGCGGGCGTGATCAAGATGGTGCAGGCGCTGCGGCACGGTGTGATGCCTCCGACGCTGCACGTGGACGAGCCGACGCGGCAGGTGGACTGGTCGGCGGGCGCGGTGGAGCTACTGACCGAGGCGCGGGAGTGGTCACGGGCCGAGCGTCCTCGGCGGGCCGGGGTGTCGTCGTTCGGCGTGAGCGGGACCAATGCGCATCTGATTCTGGAGGAGGCGCCGGTCGGGGAGACAGCGCCGGTCGGGGAGGCGGCGCCGGTTGAGGAGGCGCCTGCCGCGTTGCCGTCCGGTGCCGGGTTGCCGTCCGGTGGTGTGGTGCCGTTGGTGGTGTCGGCGGGGAGTTCTCGTTCGCTGGCGGGTCTGGCCGGGCGGTTGGCGTCGTTCGTCGAGGGCTCGGGTGGTGTACCGCTGGGGGGCGTGGCGGGGGCTCTGGTCTCGGGTCGGGCGGTGCTGGGTGAGCGTGCGGTGGTGGTGGCCGGTTCGGAGTGTGAGGCGCTGACGGGGCTCAGGGCGCTCGCGCGCGGGGAGGGCGCCGTCGGGACGGTGACGGGTAGTGCCGGTTCCGGCCTTTCGGGTCGGGTGGTGTGGGTTTTCCCTGGTCAGGGGTCGCAGTGGGTGGGGATGGGGCGGGAGTTGCTGGACGCCTCACCGGTCTTCGCCGAGCGGGTGGCCGAGTGTGCTGCCGCGTTGGGGCGGTGGGTGGACTGGTCGCTCGTGGATGTGCTGCGGGGTGATGCGGATCCGGGGTTGTTGGATCGGGTGGATGTGGTGCAGCCGGCGAGTTTCGCGGTGATGGTGGGGCTGGCGGCGGTGTGGGGGTCGGTGGGTGTCCGGCCTGATGCGGTGCTGGGGCATTCGCAGGGTGAGATTGCGGCTGCGTGTGTGGCGGGTGCGTTGTCGTTGGAGGATGCGGCACGCGTGGTGGCGTTGCGCAGCCGGGCCATCGCCGCGCGGCTCTCCGGGCGTGGGGGCATGGCGTCCGTCGCGCTCGGCGAAGGGGAGACAGCCGCGCGGCTGGGGCCGTGGGCGGACCGCGTGGAGGTGGCGGCGGTTAACGGGCCCTCGTCGGTGGTGGTCGCGGGTGATGCCGAGGCCCTGGCCGAGGTGTTGGACACCCTGTCCGGTGACGGGGTGCGGGTGCGGCGGATCGCGGTGGACTACGCGTCGCACACCCGGCACGTGGAGGACATCCGCGAAGATCTCGCGGAGGCCCTCGCGCCTGTCACGGCTCAGGCTCCGTCCGTGCCGTTCTATTCCACGGTGACCGGCGACTGGGTCGAGGACGCGGGGGTGCTGGACGGTGACTACTGGTACCGCAACCTCCGCCACCAGGTGCGTTTCGGTCCAGCGGTGGCGGAGCTGCTGGGGCAGGGGCACCGGGTGTTCGTCGAGGTCAGTGCGCACCCCGTGCTGGTCCAGCCGATCGCCGAAGCCACTGAGGACGGGGATGTTCTGGTCACCGGTTCGCTGCGGCGTGATGACGGAGGTCTGAGGCGGCTGTTCGTCTCGATGGCCGAGTTGTGGGTGCGGGGTGTCGCGGTGGACTGGAGGGCCGTACTGCCCGCCCAGGCCGGGGACGCGCGCGTCGAACTGCCCACGTACGCCTTCGACCACCAGCACTACTGGCTGCGGCCCGCCGAGTCGGCCGCCGGCGCCGTCTCCCTGGGGCAGGCGGCGGCCGGTCATCCGCTCCTGGGCGCGGTCGTCGCCGTGCCGGGGTCGGACGGGCTCATGGCGACGTCTCGGTGGTCCCCGCGGTCGCACCCGTGGCTCGCGGACCACCTGGTGGCCGAGGCCGTCGTGGTGCCGAACGCCGCGCTGGTCGAGGTGGCCATCCGGCTCGGTGACATGGTCGGCCTGCCGTTCCTCGACGAGCTGACGGTCGAGACGCCCGTGGTGCTGCCCGGGCGGGGCAGCCGTAACGTCCAGGTCGTCGTGGGGGAGTCCGACAGCGCCCGACGGCGGCCGGTGGAGGTCTACTCACGCCCTGCCGACGCCCCGTTGGACGCGAAGTGGACTCGGCACGCGCACGGCACTCTGGCTTCCGCCCCGGCGCCGGGGACACGCCCGGACGACGGAGGCCCCGCCACGGACGTCGGCCTCGACGGTGCCGTTCGCCGCGACGCCGGGCGCTACGGCATGCACCCCGTCCTGCTGGACGCCGCCGTCCGTACGGTCGTGCCCGCCGGGATGCTCGCGTCCACGTGGACCGGGGTGTCCTTGCTCGCGTCGGGCGCGGACGCGCTACGGGTGCGGTGCGGCGGGCCGACGGCGACAGGCGGCACCCGGCTGCTGCTGACCGATGCCGCGGGACGGGCCGTCATGACCGTCGACGCGGTCCACGGCACGCCCTTCTCCCCCGAGCAGGCCGGCGCCGCGGGAGCGCCGGTGTCCGACGCCCTGTTCCGCGTCGACTGGACGGAACGGGAACTTCCCGGGCAGGGCCACGACCAGGGGCGGGGTCTCGACGAGGACCAGGGCCGCTCCCTCCCCGTCGTGCGCGTCGCGGACGCCGGGGACGTCGCCGCCCTGGCCCGCACGGACGGGCCCCGCCCCGACGTCCTCCTGTACGAGGCCGAGGCGGGGAGGGCGGAACTCGGCGCCGTGACCGCGGCGGCCGGTGTTCGCACGGTGCTCGGCGCGACCCTCGCCGTACTCCGGGCATGGCTGGCGGAACCCTCCCTGGCGGAGAGCCGGCTGATCGTCGTCACCGGGGACTGCGCCGGGCCCGACCTCGGCGCGGCGGCCGTGTGGGGGCTGGTGCGTTCGGCGCAGTCGGAGCATCCGGGCCGGATCGTGCTGGTGGACCGCGACGGGGACTTCCGGTCCGTTCTGCCCGCCGTGGTGGCGAGCGGCGAGCCCCAGGCGCGGGTGCGCGGGGGCGTCGTCGAGGTGCCCCGGCTCGTCCGCGTTCCCCTCCCGCCGGGAGGCGAGCCGCGCGCCGGGACCGGAGCGGGAGCCGGGACCGGGAACGCGGCCGGGGCGCCGGACGGAGACGGGCCGTCCCGCCCGCAGCCGCGCCGGCTCGACCCCGACGGCACCGTGCTGATCACGGGCGGCACCGGAACGCTCGGCGCGCTGACGGCACGTCACCTCGTCGGCGCGTACGGCATCCGGCATGTCGTGCTGGCCGGCCGCCGCGGGCACGCACCCGGGCTCCGCGACGAGCTGACCGCGGGCGGAGCCCACGTCACGGTCGTCGCCTGCGACACGGCGGACCGGGCCCAACTGGAGGCGCTGCTCGCGGCCATACCGGCCGAACACCCCCTGACCGCCGTGGTGCACGCCGCCGGAGTCCTGGACGACGGGGTGGTCACCGAGCTGACCCCGGAACAGATCGACACCGTGCTGCGGCCCAAGCTGGACGCCGCGCTGCACCTGCACGAGCTCACCCGGGGCCTGGACCTGGCCGCGTTCGTGCTGTTCTCGTCGGCGGCGGGCGTCCTGGGCAACCCCGGGCAGGCCGGCTACGCCGCCGCCAACGCCTGCCTCGACGCGGTGGCCGGGCAGCGGCGGCGGCTCGGACTGCCCGCCGTCTCCCTCGCCTGGGGCTACTGGTCGACGGTCAGCGCGATGACCGAGCACCTGGGCGCCGCGGACCTGCGCCGCAACCAGCGCCAGGGCATGTCCGGCCTGTCGGCCGCCGAGGGCATGGCCCTTCTCGACACCGCCCTGAACGCCACCCCGTACACCGCCCCGGACGAGGCCCGTCCGGCACACCCGGACCGGGCCACCACCGTCGTCGGCGCGCTGGTCGCGGCGAAGCTCGACGTGCCCGCCCTGCGGGCCGCGGCCGCGGCCGGAGCCCCCGTCCCGCCGCTGCTGCGGGCGCTCGCCCCGCCGCGCCCGGCGGCCGCCCCGTCCGGGGGCGTGCCCGCGTCCCTGCGCGAACGCATCGCGGACCTCGCCGACGCCGAACGCACCGAGGCCCTGGCCGACCTCGTACGCAGCCACGCCGCCGACGTCCTCGGCCACGCCACCGCCGACGCCGTGCAGGCCGCCCGGACCTTCAAGGAAGCCGGATTCGACTCGCTGACCGCGGTGGAACTGCGCAACCGGCTGGCCGCCGCGACCGGCCTCACCCTCTCCCCGGCGATGATCTACGACCATCCGAAACCGGCGGCGCTCGCCGAGCACCTGCGCGCCAGGCTGTTCGGCACCACGACGGACCGCCCCGCCGAGTCCCGTACGGCCGGCTCGCGGGCGGGGGCGGCGGACGAGCCGGTCGCGATCGTGGCGATGGCGTGCCGCTTCCCCGGGGGCGTGCACAGCCCCGAGGACCTGTGGCGGGTGGTGGCGGACGGGGTCGACGCCGTCACCGAGTTCCCCCGCGACCGGGGCTGGGACACCGACCGGATCTTCCACACCGACCCCGACCACGCCGGCACCACCTACGTGCGCCACGGCGCCTTCCTCGACGACGCCGCCGGCTTCGACGCCGAGTTCTTCGGGATCTCGCCGCGTGAGGCGCTGGCGATGGACCCGCAGCAGCGGCTGCTGCTGGAGACGTCCTGGGAGACGTTCGAACGGGCCGCGATCGACCCGACGACGCTGGCCGGGGAGGACGTCGGCGTCTTCGTCGGCGTCAACAGCCACGACTACAGCGTGCGCACCCACCAGGTGCCCGAGGTCGAGGGATTCCGCCTCACCGGCAGCTCGGGCAGCGTCCTGTCCGGCCGCGTCGCCTACCACTTCGGTCTCGAAGGGCCCGCCGTCACCGTCGACACGGCCTGCTCCTCCTCCCTGGTGGCCCTGCACCTGGCCGCGCAGGCCGTGAACCGGGGCGAGTGCTCCATGGCGCTGGCCGGCGGCGTGATGGTGATGGGCACGGTGGAGACGTTCGTGGAGTTCTCCCGGCAGCGCGGCCTGGCACCCGACGGCCGGTGCAAGGCGTTCGCGGACGGCGCGGACGGCACCGGCTGGTCCGAGGGCGTGGGCCTGCTCCTGGTGGAGCGGCTGTCCGAGGCCCGCCGCCGCGGGCACCGGGTGCTGGCCGTGGTCCGCGGGTCGGCGGTCAACCAGGACGGCGCGTCCAACGGACTCACCGCCCCCAACGGCCCCTCGCAGCAGCGCGTCATCACCCAGGCCCTGGCCAACGCCGGGCTGGCCCCGGCCGACATCGACGCGGTCGAGGCCCACGGCACGGGCACCACCCTGGGCGACCCGATCGAGGCGGAGGCCCTCCTCGCGACCTACGGGCAGGACCGTCCGTCCGGCAGGCCGCTGTGGCTCGGCTCGGTGAAGTCGAACATCGGGCACACCCAGGCGGCGGCGGGCGTCGCCGGCGTGATCAAAATGGTCATGGCCCTGCGCCACGGCGTCCTGCCCAGGACCCTGCACGTGGACCGGCCGTCGTCGCACGTCGACTGGTCGGCGGGCGCGGTGGAACTGCTCACCGAGAACCGCGACTGGCCACGCGGCAGCCGTCCCCGCCGCGCCGGAGTGTCCTCCTTCGGCATCGGCGGCACCACCGCCCACGTCATCCTCGAAGAGGCCGACCCTGCCCCCGGCCCCGGCCCCGGCCCCGTCTCCGCCACCGTCCCCGGCCCGCCCCCGGTGTCCGTCCCCGCCCAGCCTCC
>DASTDN010000363.1:0-2534 GCA_035710365.1 Streptomyces sp.
CCCGTCCCGCTGCGCCGCGCGGCGCGGGGCCCGGCGACCGGGGACCGCGCGGGGCCGAGGACCGCGGGAGGCCGGGGCCGGGGACCGCGGGAGGCCGGGGGGCCGGGGGGCCGGGGACCAGGGGGGTCGCCGCAGTCGGCAAGGGGTCGCCGCGGTCGGCTCACAGGCCGGGGCCGACTCCCAGGTTCGCCGCGGGTACCGCCTCGACGGCGGGGGCGAGCAGACGGGCCTGGGGCTGCCGGGTGGCGGGCAGGCCGAAGCCGTCGGGGTGCGGCGGGGTGAGCGGGGCCTCCGCGTCCAGGCCCGGTGTGAGGGCGCGCAGGCCCGTGACGGGCAGTTCGGCGCCCAGGTGGTCGTAGCCGGCGCCGGCCAGGTGCGGCAGCGGTGCGCGCATGCGCAGACCGGGCAGGGTGCTGCCGAGCGGCAGCGGCGGGACGACCCGGTCGGGCATGACGCCGTCCTCGGTGTAGCGGGGCGCGTCGGGCACACCGGCCGACGGGAACGGCATCTCGGCGCGGGCCTCGGGCAGTTCCACGCCGAGGGACTGCTCGGCGCCCTCCAGCGGTACGGGCGCGGGCAGCGTGTCGGCCGCCACGGCGGGGGTCGCGGCACCGACCGCCGCCGCGATGCCGGTGATGACGGCGGCCAGGGTTCCTCGGGTGGTCGACTTCATGGCAGCACGGTCCCTTTCAGGAATTCGGGGGTCTCCGTAGCCCGTAACGAGCCGGGAGCGCGCCCCGGCGGAAGTGTCCCCCGGCTGCCGCAGTAGTACGACGGGCGTATCACCGGGCGGCGGCCCCGGTGCACGCGGCGCTCAGCCCGTCCAGAAGTCCCACCAGCGGGTCAGGATCAGCATGCCGACGACGCCGAGGTGCAGGGCCGGGGGCAGCCAGGTGAACTCGCCGAGGAACGCGGCCAGCCATCGGGGCGCGGGCAGGAAACCGTGCAGGACGCCGAAGGACGTGACGTACCAGAAGAGGACGACGGTGGCGGCCCAGGCCAGGCAGCACCACAGGCACAGGGCGTTGATCCGGTACAGCGACTCGAACTGCAGCCAGGACACGAAACCGACGCCGAAGAGGCAGCCCGCGGCGAACGTCCGCCAGTACCAGCCGGGGAAGCGGGCGCCGGCCAGCAGGCTCACGCCGACGCAGATCACCACGGCGTAGGTGACGAGGCCCAGCATCGGGTTGGGGAAGCCGAAGACGGCGGCCTGGCCGCTCTGCATGACGCTGCCGCAGGAGACGACCGGGTTGAGGCTGCAGCCGGGTTCGAAGCCGGGGTCCTCCAGCAGCTTGAACTTGTCGAGGGTGATGACCCACGAGGCCAGCAGGCCCGCCGCGCCGGTGACCACCAGCAGCGCGGCGAGTCCGCGTCCGGCGCCCGCCGCGCGGCGCCCGCGGGGTGCGTGCTGGGCCGCGGACCCGGCCGTCATCAGCCGCGCAGGCTGCGGGCGGGCAGCACGACGTGCGCCGCGGAGTTCAGGGTCTCGTCCGCGCCGACGAACGCGGCCAGCGCCTCCGGGTCGAGCGGCCTGCCGGGCAGGGCCTCCGGCCAGGGCCGGGTGGTGAACACGAAGTAGGCGTAGCCGCGGGCCTCGACCGCCGCGAGCCATTCCTGCGGCGGGGCGCACCGGGCGTTGAAGCCCGGCATGGTGACGACGGCGTGCCCGGCCTCGACGAGCATGCCGACCGGCAGGTTCGCGCGGATGGTGCCGTCGACGAGGTCGCCGCCGACGGGCAGGCCGTTGCTCTCCAGCATGTGCCGCAGTGCGGCGGACGCGGCCCCGGGACCTTCGGGGGCGTCCCCGAGGGTGTAGGCGAGGAGGTAGGGCATGTCGCCGCCGGGGGCTTCGCCGCTCCAGGCCATGACGACGAGCGTGCCCAGGTCGGCGGGTCCGGAAGGACGCGTTGCGCCAGTGGTAGAGGTCACCGCGCGACCTTATCCGCGTACGTGAACACGCCCGGCCGTGTCATCACCCGCCCGGGGGAAGGCCCTCGTTCCGTCCACACGAACGAGGGACAGCCCTCGAACAGTGCCGCCGCGGTGGCCGAATGCGGTCTCAGCTCCGGAGCGGAAGCCCGCCGAGCAGTACGCCGGACGAATTCAGTTTCCCGGTGGCGGCGTCGACGGTGTGGAGCACGGAGTCCTTGTTCTCCGTGTCGAGGGCGTGGGACTGGGTCTGCAGCGGCATGAGCTCGCCGGGCCCGGCGGCGAGCAGCGTGCGGACGCCGCCGGTGAGGCCGGCGGGCGCGAGGGTGGCTCCGTCGGCGGCGAACGCGGGTGCGGCGGCGCCGGCGAGGGCCAGGGAACCGGCGAGGGCGGCGGCTGCCTTCAGGGATTTCATCGGGGTCCTTTCTGCGGCGACCCTGAGTCGCCGGAGGGAATTCGGGGGCATTTCCCGGAGGTATCTCTGACGACGTGCACAACGATTCCCGCGCGGTACGGAAACTCCGGCGTGCGCGGGATTCTGCGGGCATATGAAATGCCGTTGCGCCGGTCGGGCGACCGGCGCAACGGCACCGGGGCGCCCC
>DASTDN010000364.1:0-7015 GCA_035710365.1 Streptomyces sp.
GCGGCCCGGTCGGCGGGCGTCCCGGTCCTGCTGGACACCGGCGGGGAGCCGCTGCGCCGCGCGGTGGCGGCCCGCCCGGACGTGGTGAAGCCGAACGCGGAGGAACTGGCCGAGCTGACCGGCTCGCACGAGCCGCTGCGCGCCACGCAGGACGCCCGGCGCCGGGGCGCGCGCACGGTGGTGGCGTCGCTGGGCGCGCGGGGCCTGCTCGCGCTCGCCCCGGAGGGCCGCTGGCGCGCGGTCCCGCCGGCCGCGGTGCGCGGCAACGCGACGGGCGCGGGCGACTCGGTCTGCGCGGCCCTGCTGTCGGGTCTGGTGGAGGGCCTGCCCTGGCCGGAGCGGCTGGCCCGCGCGGTGGCCCTGTCGGCGGCGACGGTGCTGTCGCCGACGGCGGGCGAGTTCGACGGGCGGGCGTACGAGGAGTGGCTGCCCCGGGTGTCGGTGGTCCCGGAGGCGGACGCGGCCTGAGGGCCCCGGCCGGGGCGGCGCCTACTTCTTGACCTGGCCGGCCTTCAGCCACATCCGGTCGAGCAGGATGTTGCACTTGTCTCCGGCCTGGCAGGACAGGGAGATCGTGTTGGTGCCCTTGTTGAGGCTGGGGTACGTGAAGGACTGGGTCCAGCCCTTGGAGAAGTCGCCGTCCTTGGCGCCCGCGAAGTTGCCCAGGTTGAACTTGGTGCCGAACGGCTTGCCGTTGACGGTGAGGCTCATCGACTGGTCTTCGTCGGCGGTGCTGTAGCGGGCGAACAGCGTGTACGGGCCGCCCTTGGGGATGCCGTTGACGGTCCACGTGACCGTGGAGCCGGGCTGGTTGAGGTTGGTGACGTAGATGCCGCCGCCGGACTCGGCGCCCTCGATGTCCTGCGCGGTGACGGCGCCGCCGTCCAGGCGCAGCGCCTTGGCGTCGATGGTGGGCAGGTCGGTCTTGCCGCCGTCGCCCCCGCCGGTCTTGCCGGTGGGCTCGCTGGGCTCGGCGCTCTGCTCGGCCGTGGGGGCGGTGGAGACCTCGTCGCCGGCCTTGTCGCCCTCGTCACCGCTGGAGCTCATGGCGACGGCGATGCCGATCACGACGGCCGCGACGACCGCGACGGCGCCGATCAGCAGGCCCTTGGTGTTGGGCCCCCGGCCCCGCCCGGCGCCGCCTCCGCCGCCGTGCGCCTGGTGCCGGGCGTCGGGCGCGCCGCCCGGATACGTCTCCGGTGCGGCGTAGTGCGGGGCGGGCCTGCCGTACGCGCCCTGCTGCTGCGGCACGGGGCCGCCGGCCGGGGGCTGCCCGTAGGGGGCGCCCGCGGGGGGCTGCTGGCCGTACTGGCGCGTGCCGACCGTCCGCACCCGGTTGACCGAGTTCGGGTAGCCGTAGCCGCCGGACGGGGGCTGGGCTCCGTTGGCCTGCCCGTCGGCGTACAGGTAGCCGAACGGGTCGTCGTCCTCGGGCGTGCTCGCGCCGTTGTTGCCGGGCGTCATCCCTTGGTCTCCTCAACAGGTGCGGGGCGGATGCGGTACGGGTCGTAGAGGGGCGAGCCTACCCGCTCCAAGTGGCCCAAACGGGTGACCCGTGTCGCAGGACCCCGCCGACCTGGGGGTCAGCCGGCGCGGCGGTGCTGTTTGGGACGAGATCGTTTCTCGACGTACATCCGCTCGTCGGCGGACTTCAGCACTTCGTCCGCCGTCATGCCGCAGTGCGCCCATCCGATGCCGAAACTGGCGCCCACGCGCACCGCGCGGCCCTCCGCCCGGATGGGCTGGATGATCTCGTTGCGCAGCCGGACGGCGAGGTCCTGGGCGTCGGCCCGGCCGAGGCCGTTGGCGAGGATGACGAATTCGTCACCCCCGAGCCGGGCGACCGTGTCACCGTCGCGCACTCCGCGTGACAGCCGGCGGGCGACTTCGATGAGGACGGCGTCGCCCGCGTTGTGCCCGAAGCGGTCGTTGATGGACTTGAAGCCGTCGAGGTCGCAGAAGAGGACCGCGAGGCCCTTGGAGCCGTCGTCGTGGTCGTCCTCGGGGGCGACGGTGTGCACGTGGTGGTCGAAGGCGCCGAAGGCCTCGGAGGCCGCCCCGTACTCGAAGCCGTGGGCCGGGGTGTCGTAGACGGCGGGGTGGCCGTAGGCCGCGTCGATGGAGTCGGCCACGTCGGCGGAGTGCAGGGACTGCGGGCGCTGGCAGAGCCGGGCGGCGAGGCGGGCGCGCAGTTCGGCGGAGTTCGGCAGGCCGGTCAGGGAGTCGTGGGAGGCGCGGTGGGCGAGCTGCAGCTCGCGGCGCTTGCGCTCCTCGATGTCCTCGACGTGGGTGAGCAGGAAGCGGGGCCCGTCGGCGGCGTCGGCGACGACGCTGTTGCGCAGCGACACCCAGACGTACGTGCCGTCGCGGCGGCCGAGGCGCAGTTCGGCGCGGCCGCCCTCGGCGGAGGTGCGCAGCAGGGTGCCGATGTCCTCGGGGTGGACGAGGTCGGAGAAGGAGTAGCGGCGCATCGCGGAGGCGGGGCGGCTCAGGAGGCGGCACAGGGCGTCGTTGGTGCGCAGGATGCGGCCGTGCTGTTCGCCGCCCATCTCGGCGATGGCCATGCCGGAGGGCGCGTACTCGAAGGCCTGACGGAAGCTCTCCTCGCTGGCGCGCAGGGCCTGCTGTTCGCGTTCCAGGCGGACGAGGGCGCGCTGCATGTTGGAGCGCAGCCGGGCGTTGCTGAGGGCGATGGCGGCCTGGAAGGCGTACATCTGGAGGGCCTCGCGACCCCAGGCGCCGGGCCTGCGGCCGTTGCGCGGGCGGTCCACGGAGAGGACGCCGAGGAGGTCGCCGCTGGAGCCGCCGGGGCCGGGCGTGTACATCGGCGCGAAGAGGCGGTCGGCCGGGTGCCACTCCTCCTCGAAGCGCGGGGCGGGCCCGTCGGTGTACCACTGCGGGACGTCGTCGTCGTCGAGGACCCAGCCCTCGGTGTGGGGTATGAACACCAGCTCGCCCCACTGCTCGCCCATGGCCAGGCGGCGGTCCCAGGAGGCGCGGGAGCCGACGCGGCCGGTGATGAGGGCCTCGGCGGCGGGGTTCCCGGCGAAGGCGGCCACGACGAGATCGCCGTCGGGCCGGACGAGATTCACGCAGGCCAGCTCGTATCCGAGCGCGCCCACCGCGCCGTCCGCGACCGTCTGCAGCGTGTCCGCCAGGCTACGTGCCGTGTTCATCTCGGCCATGACGCGGTGCAGTTGCCGCAGGGACGCAAGGCGGACATACGGCTCCGACTCGGTCTCCATGCTCGCCCTCCCCCCGAGACCTCGCAGCGAATCAAGGGTTCTCTTCGGCGTATCGAACTGGCAGCTTCCCCGCCACTGAATCACAGCGCGCTCCGCCGTCGGTACACAGGGTCAACAATTCCTGGCCCATGTGACTCAAGTCACAGCCAAAGATGAACAATTGAGGGACGTTTCTGCGTTTCCCCTGGCCTTTTCATGAGCGCATTTATGCAAGTGAGTGGGTGTTTTCCCCGCTTTTCTCACCCGTCGCTCGCCGTGCGCCCCGTCACGGCCCTCCCGTCCGCACCGTCCCCGTCATCACTCTTGGTCACATTCCCGCAGCGCTTCCCGGCCACGTCTCCGCCGCCGGACCTAGGTCCCGGACGGTACCGGGGTCCGATGTGGGGCGATCCGGGCGGAGACTAGCGTTTCCGGGGTGAAGATTCCGCCCGCTCCGCCCGCCATGTCCCCGCTGATCCCCGCGCCCGCCCCCGGGCATCCTGAGGGGGTGACCGACGACGAGTTCCGTGCCGCCATGTCCCGGCTCGCGGCGGGGGTGGTCCTCGTGACCGCGCAGGAGCCGCCGCTCGACGCCGGCGACCCGCACGCGCCGGACGCGGAGGACGTCGGCATGACGGCGACGGCGTTCGTGTCGGTGTCCCTGGAGCCGCCGCTGGTGCTGGTCAGCCTGCGTACGGGCTCCCGCATGGACGACCTGCTCGACGAGCAGCCGCACTGGGGGGTGTCGGTCCTCGCCGAGAGCCAGCGGCACATCGCGGGCCGCTTCGCCATGAAGGGCCGCCTCAGCGACCGCCTGCTGTTCGCGGACGTCCCCCACGAGCGGGGCGGGCTGACCGGCGCCCCCCTGCTGGACGGCGCCCTGGCCACCCTGGAGTGCCGTACGGAGCAGCGCGTGGCCGCCGGGGACCACACCCTGGTGATCGGCCGCGTCCTGACGGCCCGCCTGCCGGGCGCGGAGGACGGCCCACTGCTGTACTTCCGGGGACGCTACCGGCACCTGGGGTGATACGGGGGCGGGCGCGGGTGGATGGGCAGGCGCCCGCGGTCGGCGGGCGGGTTCCGCGGCTCGGCGGGCCAGCCCTTGCCGTCGGCGGGGCGGGCTTCTGCGGGCCGTCAAGGGGTGAGGGCGGAGGGCGCGGGGCTTCTGCGGGCCGTCAGGGGCGGGGGCGGGGCTCCTGCGGGCCGGTGGGCGGGAGCGCGGAGGGCTGGTGAGCGGGGTCGCGCGGGCGGGTCGCGGGCGGCGGGCGGGCTGGCGCGGTTCGGCGGCTACGACCAGTTCTTGGGGGAACGGCCGCGCTTGGTCTCCGAGCGCTGTTTCTTCTCCCGCAGCCGCCGCTCGTTGATGCCGCGCGGGATGCGGGTGGGCGTGCGCGGCCGGGGCAGCGGCGCGGTGACCTCCGCGAGCAGGGCGGCCAGGCGTACGGCCGCCGCCTCGCGGTTGCGCCACTGGGAGCGGTGCTCGGAGGCGCGTACGGTGACCACGCCGTCCGTCAGGCGGGCGGCCAGCCTCTCCAGGGCCCGCTGCTTCCACACCTCGGGCAGCGCCCGCGTCTTCGCGAGGTCGAAGCGCAGTTCCACCGCCGTGTCGGTGGTGTTGACGTGCTGTCCGCCCGGCCCGGACGAGCGCGAGAAACGCCACAGGAGCTCGGCCTCCGGGAGGGAGACGGAGCCGCGGACGACGTAAGGACCGGACATGCGTCCATGGTCCCCGTCCTGTCCGGTCCACGTCACCCGGTTTTCGGGCCTCCCGGTAAAAAAGGTAAAGACACCGGAACCTTCGGCACCCCCCGCGGCGTTCATAGGGGTAGCTGTAGCTTCGTGCGCCGCGCAAGCGGTACGCGCACGAAGTCCGACGCATCGCGTACGCAACGAGGGAAGGGACTCCCGAACAATGGCTGTAAGCCTGTCCAAGGGCGGCAATGTCTCGCTCACCAAGGAAGCTCCGGGCCTGACCGCCGTCACCGTGGGCCTCGGCTGGGACGTCCGCACCACCACCGGCACCGACTTCGACCTCGACGCATCCGCGATCGCGGTGAACACCCAGGGCAAGGTCTACTCGGACGCCCACTTCGTGTTCTTCAACAACAAGCAGACGCCGGACAACAGCATCGTCCACACCGGCGACAACCGCACGGGCGAGGGCGCCGGCGACGACGAGGCGATCAACGTCAACCTGGCCGCCCTCCCGGCGGACATCGACAAGATCGTCTTCCCGGTCTCCATCTACGACGCCGAGAACCGCAGCCAGAACTTCGGCCAGGTCCGCAACGCCTACATCCGCATCATCAACCAGGCCGGTGGCGCGGAGATCGCCCGCTACGACCTGTCGGAGGACGCGGCCACCGAGACCGCCATGGTCTTCGGCGAGCTGTACCGCAACGGCGCGGAGTGGAAGTTCCGCGCGGTCGGCCAGGGCTACGCCTCGGGCCTGGTGGGCATCGCCCAGGACTTCGGCGTGAACGTCTGATCCTGGACACCGTCCTCGCGCACGTCGGCCTCGCGGGCGTGCAGCCCCCTTCGGGCGCGTGGTCCTCGGGGGCACGGGCCTCGTGGGGTGGCGTCCTGACGGACGGTGTCCTCGCGGCCGGCGACTTCGCGGACGCCGCCTTCGGGCGCGTGGTCATCGGGGGCGTGGCCGTCGTCGGGACGACGTCCTGACGGATGGTGCCCTCACCGACGTCGCCCTCGCGGACGTCTGATGCACCGTTGGACCAGTGGAGCCCCCGGCCGCCGACGAGCGGCCCGGGGGCTCCGCCCTGTTGGGGCTGCCCGGCCCCCGTGGCTCTCCGCGCCTCCCCGGCGGCTGTCACGCTTCGTGTGGTGTTGTGGTGCTGCGGTGCGGTGGGGGCCGGATGGACCGTTCAGGGAGCGAGGCACCCGGGGACGCGCTCCCGGGAGGGGCTCGGGGGTACGGTGGCGGCGGCGTCCATGGGCCGTGACACCATCGCCCTCGTGCTCGACATCGGCTACGCCCTCTCCCACCGTTTCCCGGATCCGCCCCAGACCGACTACCGGCAGGCGGACGTACGCTCCCTGCGCCACGACCTGTTCTGCGGCGACGTCTACCTCGCCGACACGGAGTCGGACCGGGAACTGTCCACATCCTGGGGATGGGTGCCGGTGCTGGACTTCGCGTGGGCGCTGTGCGACATCGTCGAGCGGATCGACCGGGACCCGGCGGGCTCCCGCGCCTCCCGCCCCCAGCACGCGGAGCTGGACTTCACCGAGTCCACCGACCGCATGCTGTTCGAGCGGCGGTTCGGCTGGGTGGACGTGGAGGCGGACTGGATGCCGGCCGAGGAGGCGCCGCTCACCTTCTCCCACTCCGCACTGCGCCGCGAGGCACGCGACTTCCTGCACGACCTGATCGCCGACCTGTGCGATCTGCACGAGGACCTGGCGGAGAACCCGGCCATCTGGACCCTCCAGGCCCGCTTCCCCCGGTTGCCGTGAGTCCCGCTCGCCCGTCGGCCGCGCCTCGGACCCTCCCGGCCTGCTCTTCCTGAGCCCCGCCCGCCGACGGGCCGTTCGCCTCCCCCTCCCCCTTCCGCATCCCCCTCTCCCCTCACTCCACCCGGACGCCCAGCGCCGCAGCCAGCTCCCCCGCCAGGTCGATCAACTGACCCGGGCTGATCACCGCCCCCGCCAGCCGGTCCACGCCCCGCGTGATCTCCAGGGGAGCGGCCCCGCGCAGGTCGACGTCCATCAGGGTCGCCGCGTGCAGGTCGGCGCCCTTCAGCGCGCAGTCCACGAACTCGACGCGGTTCAGC
>DASTDN010000365.1:0-12757 GCA_035710365.1 Streptomyces sp.
CGCGCCGCCGCCCGCGCCGCCGCCGACGCGCTCGCCACCGGCCGGGACACCGACGTGGCGGTCGCCGTCGCGCAGGCCCACGCCGGGCCCGTCGCCGTACGCGCCGCCGAGGAGGCCGTGCAGTTGCACGGGGGCATCGGCATGACGTGGGAACACCCGGCCCACCTCTACCTGAAGCGGGCCAAGGCCGACTCGATCGCCCACGGCACCCCCGGCGCCCACCGCGAGGCACTGGCCGGCCTGGTCGACCTGCGCGCACCCTGACCCGCCCCGGCCCCGTGACGTGAACGCGCGGCGGCCGGCCGGACAACTCCCGTCCCACCCCTGCTCCCTGGCCGCCCCGAACCCCATACTCACAGAGGTTCCGTTCGGTACGACCAGGGAGACAGCGCATGGCCCTCACCACCCGACGCAGCGTCCTGACCACCCTCGGCGCCGCCCTCGCGGGCACGGCCGCCCTGCCCGCGCCCCGCGCGGCGGCGGACCGGGACGACCGGCACGCCCCGCATCCGCTGCGGCGCGCCCACGCCCACAACGACTACGAGCACTCGCGCCCCCTCCTCGACGCCCTCGACCACCGCTTCGCCAGCGTCGAGGCCGACATCTACCTCGTCGACGGACAACTCCTCGTCGCCCACGACCCGGAGGACCTCGACCCGGCCCGCACACTGGAGTCCCTCTACCTCGCCCCGCTGGCCGCCAGAGTCCGCGCCAACCACGGCGCCGTCCACCGAGGTCACCGCGCCCCGTTCCAACTGCTCGTCGACATCAAGACCGAGGGCGCCTCGACGTACCGCGAACTCGACCGGCAGCTCGCCCGCCACAAGCACCTGTTCACGACCTGCTCCCACGGACGCGTCCGCCCCGGACCCGTCACCGCCGTCGTCTCCGGCGACCGTGCCGCCCGCGCCCCCATGGAGGCCCAGAGCCTCCGCCACGCCTTCTACGACGGCCGCCTCACCGACCTCGGCACCGCCGCGCCCGCCTCCCTCATCCCCCTCATCAGCGACAACTGGACCAACCACTTCACCTGGCTGGGCACCGGCCCCTTCCCCGCCGCCGAACGGCAGAAGCTGCACTCCATGGTCCGGGCCGCGCACGGGAACGGGCAGCGCGTCCGGTTCTGGGCCACGCCCGACACGCCCGGCCCCGAGCGGGACGCCCTGTGGGCCGAGCTGGTCGCCGCGGACGTCGACCACCTCAACACCGACGACCTCGCCGGTCTCGAAGCCTTCCTCGACGCCCACGACCCCGCGTAGCGCGACCGGCGGAGAACCACACTTTCGGCGGACAGGTCAACAGCCCGTACGAACCCTCCGTTGCGCGACACTTGCGGCCGAACGCCGCGAAGCGGACGTGGCGGAGGAGGTTGGCGATGGCCGTGTCCATCTCTGTGGTGCTGTTGCTGCTGATCCTTGCGGTGCTCTTCCTGCGCAGCGGAAAGCTGAAGCTCTCCCACGCGGTGGTGTGCCTGCTGCTCGGCTTCTGCCTGGCCGGCACGAGCATGGCCCCCACCATCAACGAGGGCCTCACGGCCACCGCCGACATCGTCGGCGGCTTCAGACCGTGAGGCCCGCGGCAGCCCGAAGCCGGTCCGGCACGACGGCCGGCCCGCCGTCAGGGCGTGGAGAAGACACCGATGCCGTTCGGGACCGGGCGCTGCGCTCCGCCGCTCGGGTGGTTGCGCACCGACACGCCCGCCGCGCCCGGCTCCCGGGCGACCAGCGTGGTCGATCCGCCGCCGTCCAGGCTGAACGCGTCGTCGGCGCCCAGCCCCCGCAGCGTGTCGGCGACTTCGGCCACGGTGAGGCCGCTGCGGTACGCGGGAGAGCCGTCCACGGCGAACAGCAGCAGACGCCGCCCGCCGTCCAGGACACCGACGGCGGTCCGCACCGCCGCCGTCCGGTTGTCGAGCCCCGGCAGCGGCCGCCCGTCCACCAGCACCGGGTAGCTGCCGAGCGCGAAGCGGTACGGCCGACGGGACCCGGCCGCCACCAGCCGGTGCCGCACCGTGACCCGTTCCCCTGCGGACAGCTCGCGCAACCGCCGCGCCCCGGCCTCCCGTCCGACGAGGACCGTCGTCCCCCGCGCGACCGGGCCGCTGCCCGGGGTGCCGGACACCGACACGACCCGGCCGTCCCGGACGGTCACCTCGTGGGTGTCGGTGCTGCACGGCGCCGCCCGGTCGGTGTCCGAGCCGCACGTGGCCCGCACCCGGGACGCCCCGCCCCACGCCGAGGTGAACGCCCCGACCGAACCCTCAGGCAGCGCGTACTGGTTGAGGCCGCCCAGCGGCAGCCGTCCCGCCCGCGTGCGGACGGAGCCGTCGAGCGCCAGCCGGTCCAGGCGCGCCCTGCCGTCCGTGCCCACCCCGATCACGTCCCGCGTGGAGGTGCCGGGCGGCAGCGCCGGACCGAACCGCTGCCCGTCCGGCACCGCGCCCTTCACGGCCCGCCCGTCCTCGACCACCGGTCCCACGCTCGCACCGGTGGCCTCGACGCCGGGGTGCTGGGTCTCGGAGATGTGGAAGAAGTCGCCGTTGACGCCGCCGACGGCGCCCCGGGCGTCCGCCATCGCGGAGACGGCGGCCCGTGCGGACACCGTGCCGGGGGACAGCAGTCCGACCCGTACGCGCGGATCGCCCAGGTCGACGCGGAGCACGTGCGCGTGCGTCGGGCCGTGCGACGCCGGGATGTCGAACTCCTCGTAGCCGACCCCGGGGGCGAGGGTGCCGCCCGGTGCGGCGCCCGCCGGTGCGGCACCCGCGAGGCCCGCGCCCAGCAGCGCGCCGAGCACCGTGAACACCGCGGGCCACGACCACCCGCGGTACGGCTTCACGGTCACGTCCGCGGCACCGGCCGAGGCCGTCCCCACCCGGCTGCCCGCCCGGCCGAGCCCGCCCGAGCCGCTCGACGCCCACGGGTGCCGCCTGCGGGCCCCGGCCGCGGAACCGCCCCGCCCGCGGCCTCCCGCTCTGCCGTCCGTGCCCTGCCCTTCCCTGCCCGACCGCTCACGCCGACGCGTCACAGCACCCCCTGAGGTCCCGTCAAATGTGCCAGGACCCGCGGGGGACGCACCAGAGCGCCACCGCCGGGGCGCCGGGTCAGTCCACGATCACCCGCGAACGGATGAGGAACCGCACGCCCTCGGGTGCCTCCAGGGAGAAGCCGCTGCCGCGGCCCGCGACGACGTCCACGATCAGCCGGGTGTGGCTCCACACCGCGTACTGGCTGCGCGACATCCAGAACGGCACGCTCTCCTCGACGCCCGCCACCTCCAGTTCGGCGAGGAGCACGTCGGAGCCGCCCGTGCGGAACTCGCCCGCCAGGTAGCACATGGGGGCGCTGCCGTCGCAGCAGCCGCCCGACTGGTGGAACATCAGCGGGCCGTGGGCCGCGCGCAGTCGGCGTACCAGCTCCGCCGCGGCGGGCGTGAGCTGGACGCGCGGGGTCGTCTCCTCGTACATGCCAACCGTCCCAGGGGAAGCCACGTCCGGATGACCGGTCCCCGGCGGACCGGCAGCGGGCAGCACATCACGGGAGACGTTGCGAGGAGGTTGCAGCGTTGGTGCGGCGGACGCCCGGACCGGCACCGCGCGTCCCGGGGGCCAGCCGTGCATGGTGAGCCCGGGCGTCCATGGCGGGCTTGGGTGTCCACGGCGGGGCGCCCAGCCGTCCAGGGCGGAACCGGGCGTCCGCCGACGGGCCGTCACCAGTCGTGAAGGGGCCCAGCCGTTCATGGCGGGCCTGGGTGTCCAGGCAGGCTCGGGTTTATGGCGGGCTTGGGCGTCCACGACGGAGCGCCCGGCCGTCCACGGCGAGCCCGGGCGTCCCCCGACGGGCCGTCACCAGCCGTGGGCGACGTCCACCACGACCCGGTCGGTCAGCGTCAGGACCCGGAACGGCAGCCGGGCCCGGACACCCAGCCCGATCTGGGTCTCGCCCTCGAAGCTGCCGACGAACCGGGCGTCCCGGAACGTGCGGTACCCGGCGAGGTTCACGCCCGGCAGCGGACCGCCCGCCACGGCGGGATACGACGGCTGCCCCGCGTCGTCGTGGGCGGGCGCCGCCACCCGGACCTCCAGGACGGCCCCGCCGCGCACCGCGACGGCCCGACCGGAGCCGTCCTGGACCACCCGGTCGACGTACCGCACCCGGTGGCCGAGGCCCTTGCCGGTGCCGGGGACCTCGACGACCATCCGGTCGAAGCAGTCGTGCCGGCCGGCCCGGACGTCCGTCAGCGGTGCCGAGGACCCGGAGGAGGCGCTCTTGGGCAGGCTTCCCCAGCCGGTGGCGCACGCCGGAGCCGGTGCCCCGGCCCGCGCCGCGCCGACGGGCGCGGCACCGGCCGGGACGGCGGTGAGAGCCACCGCGGCACTCATGAGCGCCGCGGTGGTCAGCGACGTCCTTCGGTTTCGTCCCATGGTGTCCCCCAGGGCATCGATGTACTGGTATGTCGTGAGACGCCCCGGTTGGCCGGATGGTTGCCCACACGGGCCCCTTTCGTGGCGGCCGGGTGCGAAGCGGGGCGGCCGGGCGGTGCCGAGATCCGCGGGGGCGGCGCCGCCGGGTGCGGACGGGCGGGCCCGCCCGGGCCGATTCCGGTACCGGCCCGCCGGCCGTCGTCCCGCGCCGCCTCTCACCGCTCCGGGAGGCCGGTCGGTGCGGGCAGGAGGGGCGACCAGATCTCCCGCAGCGGGCGCAGCGGATCGTTCTCGGTGCGGGGCGGGTCGTCCCAGATCCGGGTCGCCCGCTCGCGCGCCGTGTGGCGGGGCCAGCCGGGGTCGAGGTCGCGCACGAAGGCGGTCCAGGCGCCGTGCACGGCGTCGGCCAGGCGCTGCGGCGGGTGGGTGCCGAGGACCGGCGCGGCACCCTCGGCGGCCAGGAGGTCGAAGGCGAAGGGCAGGTCCGTGCAGTGGTGGGCGAGGCCGGCGAAGGCCGGCGCGCCGGACGGCCACCGGAACTCGTAGAGCCATGTGGCGTGTCCGCGCCGGGCCCGCGCCCCGGCGATGGCGACGGCCGGGAACCGGAAGGTGAGGTCGGTGACGGCCCGGTTCAGCAACGTGCCGGGATCGCGGTCGTACCCG
Organism: Streptomyces sp.; assembly: GCA_035710365.1. GTDB lineage: Bacteria > Actinomycetota > Actinomycetes > Streptomycetales > Streptomycetaceae > Streptomyces. The sequence goes on from DASTDN010000365.1 coordinate 5,087, forward strand.
CCGTCGGACACGCGGCCGTACGCGGTCTCCGACGTGCCGTCGTCCCGGTCGCCGGGCCCGCCGCCGCCCGTGCCGCCGTGCTTGCCGCGGGCCGTGCGCTCGTCCGGGAGGCTGTGCCCGCCGTCGGCCGCACGGCTGCGCGTCCCGCCCTGCGTGGAACTGTGCACTCCGCCCGGCGTGGGGCTGCGCGTGCCGTCCGGTGTGCGGCTGTTCGCGTCGCCGTCCGTCGTGCCGTCGCCGTCCGGCGCGCCGTCGGGCGTACGGCCGCCGTCGCCCGCGTACGTGGCCAGGAAGCGGTGGACGTGCTCCTCGTCGAGGCCCTGCGCGGTCAGCATCAGCCGGACGTCCTCGAACGTGGCGTGGGGCTGCGGCAGGCCGGCGAACTCGTGCGCGGTGCAGCCCAGCAGCAGCGGGACGTCTCCGCCCGCGTCGCCCGCGACGAGCGCCTCCGGGACGGGTTCGGGGACCAGCTCGCCGTCGGCGAAGGGGGCGAGGGCGAGCATGGGGAGCGCGGCGCGCTGCGGCCCGGGTGCGGTCAGCCGGTCCTGGTGGGCGAGGAGTCCGGCGTCGTCGAGGTCCCGCAGCGCGGCGGCTGTGGCCGGGAGGCCGGTGCGGTCGGTGAACAGGCGCCGCACGGCACGGGCCACGTCCCGTCCCTGGGGGCGCATCACGGCACCGGAGGCGGAGATGCCGGCCCGGAAGAGTCCCCGGGCCGAGGGTGTCGCCAGCAGGGTCAGTACGGCGCCGCCGCCTGCCGACTGCCCCGCGACGGTGACCTTCGCCGGGTCGCCGCCGAACGCGCCGATGCCCTCCCGCACCCACTCCAGGGCGGCGATCCAGTCCCGCACGCCCCTGTTGTCCGGCGCGTCGGGCAGGCTCAGGAAGCCCTCGACGCCGAGCCGGTAGCCGACGGTCACGACTACGACGCCGTCCCGGCTGAACGAGGAACCGTCGTACCAGGGGCTGGCCGGCGACCCGGCGCAGAACCCGCCGCCGTGGATCCACACCAGGACGGGCAGGCCCGCGCCGGGGGAGGGGTCCGGCGTGAACACGTTGAGGTTGAGGATTCCCGGTCCCGGGACGACGGGCTCCGGGATCGTCGTGCCCCCGGCGGACGCTCGCCGCTGCGCGGTCGGCCCGTACACGGTCGCGTCCCGCACCTCCCGCCACGGCTCGGGCGGCACGGGCGCCGCGAACCGCAGGGGGCCGACGGGCGGCCGGGCGTAGGGAACACCGAGGAAGCGCACCCCGGTGGCACGCCGCTCACCGCGGACGGGGCCGTACGGGGTGCGCACGACCGGGTGCGCGGCGGAGCCCGGGTGGCCCGGGGAGTTCGGGGCGGGCGGCGGGCCGGGGTGGCGCATGCGGGCCTTTCCGAGGTGCGGATACGGAGCGGGCGGGAACGGACGTCCCGGAACACGCCTTCCCCGCGTACCGCCGGTCACCGGCCCCATGCGCCCCCGGACGGCCGAGCTGCCGCACGGCCCCCCGGCCAGGTGCGTGCCGCATCCCGGCCCGCACCCGGCCGGGGCGGGTCGCGGGACGATGAGTACCGGCCCGGCCCCACGTGCCTCCGGACGGCCGAGCTGCCGCACGGTCCCCTGGCGGTCGCGCCCCATCCCGGCCCGCACCCGGCCGGGGCGGGTCGCGGGACGACGAGTTCGGTACCGGGCCGGCCCCACGCGCCCCTCGGACGGCCGAGCGGCCGCACGGCCGGCCAGATGCGCACCGCATCCCGGCCCAACCCCGCCGGGCCGGGCCACGGTACGACGAGCCCCCCGCCGGGTCTCGCCGGGCCCCGTCAGTCCTCGCGCAGGTCCTTCACCCGGCGCAGCTTCCCCACCGAACGCTCCAGGGTCTCGGGGTCGACGACCGTCACCTCGACGCTGACGCCGACGCCGTCCTTGACGCCCTGGGCGATGGCGCGGGCCGCCGCATCCCGCCCGGCGGGCGGCGTGTCCGCCCTCGCCTCGACCTGGACGGTCATGTGGTCCATACGGCCCCGCCGGGTGAGCCGGACCTGGAAGTGCGGCGCGACGCCGGGCGTGCGCAGCACGATCTCCTCGATCTGGCTCGGGAAGACGTTCACCCCGCGAAGGATGATCATGTCGTCGCAGCGGCCGGTGATCTTCTCGATGCGGCGAAAACCGGGCCGCGCCGTGCCGGGCAGCAGCCGGGTCAGATCGCGGGTGCGGTACCGGACGACCGGCAGTGCCTCCTTGGTGAGCGTCGTGAAGACCAGCTCACCGCTGTCGCCGTCGGCCATGATCTCGTCCGTGACGGGGTCGACGATCTCGGGAAGGAAGTGGTCCTCCCAGAACTGCACCTAGGGCCGTAGGTCGGGGCTAGTCTGCACGCATGCCCATCGACCCCCAGTATCTGCACCTGGTACGCCCAGATCTGGCGCCTTACGACGCGTACCTGTACGGCCGCAACTCGCACGACCCCAAAAGACGGACGAGGTCAGTTGGGGACCAGCTCAGCGACGGCCGCACCCTGTGCGGACAGTACGGGTGGAACATCAAGCGGGAGTTCAAGGACTCTGGTATCTCCGCCTCGCGGCACTCGCGTAAGCGACGCTCTGACTTCGAGTCGATGATCGAAGGGATAGAGGCCGGCGACTGCCGGATCGTCGTGGCGTGGGAGGCCTCGCGCTACTACCGCGACTTGGAGGTGTACGTCCGGCTGCGCCGGGCCTGCCACGACGCCGGCGTCCTGCTCTGCTACAACGGCGCTCTCTACGACCTGTCCAAGCGCGAGGACCGCAAAGCCACCGCACTGGACGCCATCGGCGCCGAGGACGAGAGCGAGGGCATCCGCGACCGAAATTTGCGCACTACGCGCAGGGTAGCCAGCGAGGGCGGCCCTCACGGGCCCGCACCGCTCGGGTACCGCCACGTGTACGACCCCCGGACCGGCGCTCTGGTGCAGCGCGTGCCCGACCCGCAGTTCGTCAACGTCGTCGTTGACATGTTCCAGTGGGCTGAGCAGGGCACGCCCCTGGCGGCGATTGCTCGGGAACTGAACACGCGCGGACTGACGACCCGTCTCGGCAAGGCATGGACCTCCCGCACGGTGCACATGATGCTGAGAAACCGGGCGTACATCGGTCAGCGCGTTCACCTTGGCACCGTCAGGGATGGGACATGGGACGGCATTGTCGATGAGGAGACGTTCGCCAGTGTCCAGTCGATCCTCGACTCTCGCGTCCGGGGTCCCGGCCACGACACGGCCGTCAAGCACTTGCTGTCAGGGATCGCATACTGCAGCGCGCACGAGCCGACCACACTCAAGCACGAGCCCACGAGCCGTGGCCGCAATGTCTACCGATGCTACGAGGGAGACCTCAGCATCCAGGCGACCGCGTTTCAGGCGTACGTGGAGGAAGGCGTCCTGGCGTGGCTCAGCTCAGACCAGGCGGCCGCTGCGTTCCGCCGGACCTCCACGGACGCCAAGGCGCGTCAGGCACGGATCCGGCTGAAGACCCTGGAGACTCAGCTCGAGGAGGCTCGCACCCGGGCACGGACACTACGCCCGGACGGTACGGGCATGCTGCTGTCGATCGAGTCCCTCGGCGCCTTGGAGGCCGGTCTGCTGCCGCAGATCGAGCGGGCCCGCGCCGAAGCGGAGGAGGCGCATGTGCCGCAGATGCTGCGCGATCTTCTGGGGCGACCACGGCAGGATGTAGACCGGATGTGGGAGACGGAACTCACGCTCCACCAGCAGCGGATGATCCTGAGGCTCTGCGTGACGATCAGGCTGTTCCCGGCCCGGGCTCCGGGCGTGAAAACGATCGAGCCCGGGCGGATCGAGTTGTCGTTCTACGGTGAGTCCGGCTTTAGGCAGACCACGAAGGTCGCCTTCCGCGAGTAGCTGCGGGCCGGCCGCAGGGGGACAGCCGGCCCGCGCGTGGCGCGGGGAAACGTTACGGCAACAGCAGGGGCGCCTGCGGGTTCAGCCCCGGGGCGGGAGCGACCTCGGGCGGCTGTCGGCGGCACGTGAACCAGGTCTGTATCCATATGCCCTGGCGGGTGAGCTCGTACAGGGTGTCGTTCATGTCGTTCTGCAGCCGCTGGGTGCATTCGAGCTCGTCGACCAGCCAGATGCAACTCCCGGCTTCCTCAATGGCGACGGCTGTCCGCCCGCTGGGCAGCATGTCACTGGGGGTGCGCTCCAGGCGGGTGACCGACAAGGGGTAGCCCGTCGGTGCTTCCGGCCCGGTTCGCCGCCATGAGCCGTGAGCCGCCTGGTGGCTGGAGTGCGCTGTGAGTTCGAGGGGCAGCCGGTTGCCGACTTCCTGGGGCGAGAGCAGCACCAGGGCGCTGTTGACTCCGGTGCGAATCTCCACTGTGCATCCGTCGGGCAGCTCGCCGCGTTTTGCCGTGCGGTACTGCACGGGCGTAAATGGCATGTACGACAACACAGGCTCCCTGTACTGCCGTGCTGCCTCACATTGAGGCGGCACGGATTCGACTGTTCCGCTGCCACGCGATGCGTCATCATGCACAGGTTCGATCGGTTTGCGCCATGGCCTAATCGCGGTTAACCCGTTCGGGTGACCTCAAAACGCCCAAAGGGTCAACGAGTTGACTTGTTGGCGGGTGGTGGACCTTCTGCCGGGAAAAAGACCTACTGGCCGGTTACTGGTGTGGTGACCGTCTGTAGAGCCGCAGAAGGTTCTGGACCTTCTCGTGGTCCTTGGCGCTCAGGTCCCCGGAAATGAGGGCTCGGGACTGGCCGTCCTCACTCCACACGGTATGCACGTTCATGAACTGGACCCCAGCCGCTTCCTGGACGTGGCCGGGGTCCAGGTGGAGCGCGTGGACCAGCGCGTCAAGTTCCGGGTACTGCGGAAACTCTGCAGGCGCCAAGGTGTTTTGCTCCAGGCGGCCGAGCCACTCCGTGGTGACCCTGTGTGCGCCGCTCGGCGATTCGGTGGCGCGCACTGTTACGTCTGCCACGCTCAAGCCAGCCGCCAGGCGCGCTTCGCGCACCATGTCGGACAGATCGGAGCGTGTCGACGTCGAGGCCGCAAGCGTAGGCGTCTGCATGCTGGCCAAATCGAGCTGGGGCGGTTTGGCCTGGTCCATGTCGTGCCGAACGTGATTCAGAACCTGCTCGATGTCGGACGCTCCTAGGTCGAGTCCATTCGCCACGGTGCTGACGACGAAGCGGAGTACCTCTTGACCTGGTGACAGCACTGAGCCTGTTGGTGCCTCGCGTCCGCTGCGCGCGGCTGCGTCCTCCCGCCGAGCGGGCTCGCGCCCCTTCGTGATGGCTTCACGGGCCCCAGGGCCCCAAAGCAGCGCCTCTTCAAGCGCGCGTTCCGTGAGCGGGTCAACGGGATGTCCCTTCCGCCATCGGTTGAGGGTCTGATGTGTCAGGCCTGCCTCTTCGTAGACCTGTCTCCACCTCTTGCCGAGTTCCACGCGCCGCGCCTCTGTGGCGGCAAGCAGGCGATCGGCAGCCTCACGCATGTCCATGTCCCCAGGTTAGCCGCGCGATGTGAATCCAAGTGAAGACACCTTGGCTGAGTAGTGGAGGGTGCGTACGCCTCCATCTACTGCATCGTGATGATGTCAGAAACTCTGCTGTCATCACTTGACTGTGAAGAACTGTTGACTAAGGTGAAGACATGAAGTCAGCATTCTTCAATGGAGACGAGGCGAGGCGACGCCTGTACCTGAAGGGGATGCGAGGTCATCAGCTCGCCCGTGCCGTCGGGGTCAGTGACGCCTCCATTTCGTCGTACCTCACGGGCAAGCGTCGCCCCTCCCCTCACGTCTTCCTGCGTATCTGCAAGGAACTCGGCGCTGAACCGGCTGAGCTGTGCACCCAAGCCGCCCGTGGCACTGGGGCGGGGAGTGCCACGTGACCCGCGAGGAGCGGCAGCGAGTCCTCAGCTCCGCTGAGCTCGCGGATGCCCGCGGTCAGGCGCAACGGGCTTTGGCGGCGGTGGGCATCCCATCCGAGCTGATCGACGCACTGAGGCCCATCCTCGCCCCGGCCGCGGAAGCACTCGCTCGGGCCGACGCTGCGCACACGAAGGCCGCCTGACCACTAAGAACGGGGCCGCGCCCGGCTCGTCCCCGGATCGCGACCCCTCGGCACGACCACGGACAGGAGTGGAAGACCGTGAACTCATCATCCCAGATTCCCGGGGCGTTGCCCCCCGAGGCGCCTGCTGCGCCCGGCGTGATCCCGCTAAGTGGGGCCCCTGCCGCGGTGGCGGCCCCGAACCCGGACGTGCCGCCCCGGCTGCGGGCGAGGGGCCCCGAGCCCGCTGGGCCGGCGTGTTTCACCTGCGGCTCCGAGGGCGGCCCGCTGACGCCGTGCCCGCGCGGCCGCCGCTACGAGTCCGGCGCACAGGTCCTGTACTGCTTCGGCTGCGTCCCTGCGGACCCGTCGCTGCGCGCTGCTGCGGGTGTGATCGGCGCGGTGATGGAGCGGGGCCCGGCGACGGCCGAGGACATCGCGGCCGCCGGGGCTGACGCCGGGATCCTGCTCACTCAGGAGCGTATGGCGGAGATCGGTGCGGCCGCTCTCGACCAGGCCCGCGCCGAGTGCGAGGACGAGTTCGACGAGCTGCTGCAGACGCTGCGCGACGACGAGGACCCCGCCGCCGTCGCCCTGTACTTCAAGGTCCGGTACGACCGGCTGCAGCGGCTGCTGGCCGGGCACCCGGCCTCTCACCTGATGAGCGTGGCGGAGATCTGCGCGGCGGTCGACGGAGACCAGTCCCGGGCCGATACGCCGCTCATGCTGGAGTGGGACGGCACCGTGCTTCCTCCAGTCCGTGGCGGGGCGGACGGCTCGGCTACGACGCTGGTGCCCTGCACGGCGGTGCTCGGCGGCCCGGCCGCCCTGGTCCTTACCGACGCGCAGCGCGCGGGGCTCGGTGCGCTGTTGCGCGCCGACCAGGACCCCGGCGTGCGTCAGGCGGCGGCCCGTGACTACCGGGGTGCCGGTGAGCGCCTGTGACCGCCGTCGACGAGAGCAGTGTCCCCGCCGGGGCCGGGAAGTGCACCCGCGGGCAGACGCCCGTGGGCGAGGCCACCCGGGCCTGCCTCATCCGTGACCTGACGCTGCCGCACCTGCCGTACGCGGACGCCGTGGTGGCCGCGCTGGACGCCGCGGGCGTGCCGCCTGCGGTGGTGGAGTCCGGTCTTCGGGACCTGCGGGCGCCGGTGCTGTTCGTGCGGGCGGTGTGGCCGGCGGGCAGTGAGGTGCTCGCCGAGGGCGTCCGGGACCGTGGCCTGACGCTGGCGTGGTCGCACGTGACCGGGTGGTCCGTGCACGACGCCGACGGTACGGCCGCGCTCCTGGGCCTCGACGTGATCGCCGCGCCCGAACTGGTCGCGGATGCCGCCCGGTGCTGCGCCGGGCACGGCGTGGACGCGGCCCGCCGCCTGCCGCCGGCCAGTGGCCGCTGGGCCGACGCGGTCTACCTGGACATCGCTGCGGCCCGCGTGGAGGAGCGCTCATGATCTCGATCTGGATCATCTTCGGTGTCGGTGGCGTCGTGGTGGTCGCCCTGGGTGTGGCTGTCGTCGCCGACGAGCTGGCCGGCCGGGTCCATGTCCCCGAGCGGCTGGCCGTGCACATCCCGGGCCGTTACCCCGCGGACGTCCGTCGGGACCGTGCCCGGGCCCGGCGAGGGTGGGGTGCCCT
>DASTDN010000366.1:0-3319 GCA_035710365.1 Streptomyces sp.
CCTGCGTCATGCCCCCACCGTATGAGGCGTCGGTGAAAGCACGATGAGAGGGCCACCCCCGGAACCCGCCGGGCGGCACCCGCGCCGGACGTAGGAGAGGCCCCGCCACAGGGTGGCCGCCCGGCCACCGCACCTGCCGGACGGCGGACGGCCGACCGTGACCGTCCCGTGCGCCACCCGTGCCCCGACGGTGAAGCCCCCGTGAACATCCCGGGGCGTGTCCCGCCGTGACGCCGCGAACTGACGGACCGTGAACCCCTGCGCGGTGCTGCGGCGACGGGGGCGTCCACCCGCCGATACCAGGTGTCACCCGTCACGGCAACTGCGGCGCGGAGCATGCACCACTGCGCCGATCGGGCGGCTACGCTCGGGTTCTGTACGTCGTTCGGGCGACTAGGGGAGGTAGCGGGATGACGGAGGTACGGCGCACGGCCGCCACCTCGGCTTCCCTGTGGGAGCGCGACGAGGAACTCGCCGCCGTGGAGCAGGCCGTCGCCCTCCTGTGCGCGGACCGCTCCTCGCCGGGCAGCGTCCTCGTCTTCGAGGGCGACGCGGGCATGGGCAAGACCGCCCTGCTCACCGAGACCCGCCGCATCGCCGAGGCCCGCGGCTGCACGGTCTGGTCCGCCCGCGGCGGCGAGACCCTGCGGTCCGTCCCCTTCAACGTGGTGCGCCAGCTCCTCCAGCCCGCCCTCGTGCCGATGCTCCCCCACGAGGCCCGCGAACACTTCGGCGACTGGTACGACATCGCCGGCCCCGCCCTCGGCATAGCGGAACCCGGCGAGCGCCGGGCCGACCCGCAGGGCGTGCGCGACGGCCTCGTCGCCGCCGTGCGACGGCTCGCCCGCCGCGACTGGCCGCTGGTCCTGCTCATCGACGACGCCCACTGGGCCGACCAGGAGACCCTGGGCTGGCTCGCCGCGTTCGCCGAGCGCGTCGCCGACCTGTCCGTCCTGCTCGTCGTGACACGCCGCCCCGGCGAGGCCACCGGAGCCGGCGCCCGCCACCTCGACACCGTGTCCGCCGTCGCCGCCCGCCCCGGCCGCTCCCTGAGCGCCCTCACCCCCGAGGCCACGGCCGGCCTGACCCGCGCCACCCTCGGCGGCCACGCCGACGGCGCGTTCTGCCGCCAGGTCTGGGCCGTCACCGCCGGCAACCCCTACGAGACCGTCGAACTCCTCGCCAAGGTCCGTGACAGCGACATCCAGCCCACCGAGGCGCAGGCCGACGGACTGCGCAACCTCAACCGCGCGGCACGCGGCGGCGGACTCATCGCCCGCCTGGAGGAACTCGGCATAGACGCCACCCGGTTCGCCTGGGCCGCCGCCATCCTCGGCAACGACATCACCGTCGGCCTGACGGCCCGGCTCGCCACCATGAACCGCTCCGACGCCCTGCGCTGCGCCGAACTCCTCTCCGAGGCCCGCATCCTGACCGCGCCCGACCCGGCCTCCGGCCCGGTGGCCGACGGCGACCTGGAGTTCGTCCACCCGCTGATCGCGACGGCGGTCCTGCAGTCCATACCCGGCGCGCTGCGCACCGCCATGCACGGCATAGCGGCACAGCTCCTCCTCGACACCGGCCGGGGCGTCGCCGCCGCCTCCCGCCACCTGCTCGAAGTCCACCCGGACGACGACGAGGAAGTCGTGGAGCAGCTCCGCGAGGCCGCCCGCGAACACCTCGCCGTCGGCGCCCCCGACGCGGCCCGCCGCTGCCTGGAGCGGGCCCTGGAGGAGCCGCCCTGCCCCGAGGCCCACGCGCGCGTCCTGTACGAACTGGGCTGCGCCACCCTCCTCACGGCGCCCGCCAGGACCATCGACCACCTGCGGACCGCGCTGGACATGCCCGGCCTGACCGCTCAGGAGCGCATCGACGCGGTCGTCCGCCTCTCCCAGGCACTGCTGCACAACAACCAGGTGGAGGAGGCCGTCCGCACCGTCGAGGACGAGGCGGCCCGGCACGAACCGGGCACCGCCCGGATGCGCCTGCAGGCCGTGCGGTTCATGTGGGAGGGCGTGCACGCCGGAGCGGTCAGCACCCCGCACCGCGGCGAACGCCTCGCCCGCCTCGCCGCGACCTGCACCGGCCGCGACAACTCCGAGCGCGCCCTGCTCATGCTGCGCGGCTTCGACGCCATGACCCACGGCGAGAACGCGGAGGAGGCCGTCGCCGCCTGCGACCGCGCCCTCGTCAACGGCCGCCTCGCCCCCGGCATGGGCTGGACCGACAGCGAGTGGGGCGTCGAACTGCCGCTGATGCTCGGCACCGCGTACGCCTACACCGACCGCCTCGACCGCGCCGAGACCCTCTTCAACGAGGCCCTGCGCTCCTACGAGACGGCCGGCTGGAGCGGCGGCCACCTCGCCCTCGCCTACGCCTACGTCGGACTCGGCCACCGCAGGCGCGGCCGCCTCAGGGAGGCCGAGAAGGCGTCCCGCGAAGCGCTGCGCCTCGCCGAACGCGTCGGCCGCGGCCTGCCGCTGTACTGGTCGGCGACCTGCAACCTCGTCGACACGCTGCTCGCCCGCGGCCATGTCGAGGAGGCCTGGGAGGTCGCCGAACGCCACGACTTCAAGCCGCCCTACCCGACGACGATCGTGATGCCCGACCCGCGTTCGGTGCGCGGCAGACTCCTGCTGGCGACCGGCCGCACCCAGGAGGGCATCCGGGAACTGGAGGCGGCCGGGCAGGCGGCGGCCCTGCGCGGCCACCACAACCCGGTGATCGTGCCGTGGGCCGGGGACCTGGCCCGCGCGCTCGCCGACGAGGACCCGGCGCGTGCCACGCGGCTCGCCCTGGACGCCCGCCGGCAGGCCGAGCGGTTCGGCACGGACACCGCCATAGGCCAGGCGCTGCGCTGCGAGGCCTTCCTGGAGACGGGCCCGCGCGCCGTACGGCTCGCCGAACAGGCGGTGATCCGGCTGGAGGCCGCGCCCTGCCAGTACGAACACGCCGTGGCCCGTGTCGAGTACGGCATCGCCGCCGGCTCCACCGACGAGTTGCGGCACGGCATGGAACTCGCCCGCTCCTGCGGCGCGGACGGGCTCGTGGAGCGCGCGCAGCGACACCTCACGGTCGGGGCCGCGGCCCTGCGATGACCGGTGGGGGGCGCGGTCACCCCGCACCCCACCGTCGCCGGACGGCTTCTCGGCCGTCGCGGCCTCGGCCCGCCCTCAGCCGCCCGTCGGCGCCTTGGCGAGCACCACCCACACCTGGCCCTTCGCGAAGTTCACCGGGTCACCGTCCGCCCGGGTGAACGACGTGCCCGAGGTGCGCGACGGCCGCTTCCACACCACGTCGTACGCCCGCCCGTCCCGCA
>DASTDN010000367.1:0-7054 GCA_035710365.1 Streptomyces sp.
CAGCCCGCAGCCCGCAGCCCGCAGCCCGCAGCCCGCAGCCCGCAGCCCGCAGCCCGCAGCCCGCAGCCCGCAGCCCGCAGCCTGTGGAACCACTAGCCGCGGCCCCCACCCGTAGAAGGCAAGACCGCGAACGCGCCGCACACGTCGTCCGGCCTCACCTCGGAGCCGACGGACGACCGACGACGGTCAGCATGCCCCACCCCGCCCGAGGCGCGTCGAGAGTTATCCACAGGCAGAGGGATTCGTCATATGAATGGGCCGTTGCGGTCCGTCCCGGCACCCCGGCCCCCCCGGCATCCCGGCACCTCGGCACCTCGCACCCCGGCGCGCCGGGCCCGCCCATCGCACGTCCGGTGGGGGATCGGTGACGAAGCCCCCGCAGCCGGGACTTCCCACAGGCCCAGCGGGTACGGTCGGGACGTGTCCGCCGACCCATTGCACCGCGCCGCAGGTCCACAGCGCAGCACGACGAGCCCGCCGTCCGGCGGCCCGAAGGGGAGCGCGATCGAGGTGCGCAGGAGCTCCCGCCGGCGCCGGACGGTCTCCGCGTACCGGGAGGGCGACCGCACCGTCGTTCTCATCCCCGCCCGGATGTCCGAGGCGGAGGAGCGGCGCTGGGTGAGCGTCATGCTCGACAAGCTCGCCGCCCAGGAGAGCAGACGGCTGCTCGGGGACGACGAGTTGGCCGAGCGTGCCGAGCGGCTGTCGGAGCAGTACCTGGAGGGCCGCGCCAGGCCCGGCTCGGTCCGCTGGGTCACCAACCAGAACACCCGGTGGGGCTCGTGCACCCCCGCCGGGGGCAGCATCCGCCTCTCGCACCGGCTGCAGGGCATGCCCGAGTACGTCGTCGACTACGTCCTCCTGCACGAGCTGGCGCACCTTCTCGTCCCCGGGCACGGCCCGCGTTTCTGGCGGCTGCTGGAGGCGTACCCGCGCACCGAGCGGGCCCGCGGCTACCTCGAAGGGGTGGTCGCCGCCGACCGCCTGCCGCACGTTCCTGCCGCGCGCGGCGAGTGACCGGCCGGCCCGGAAGCCCGGTCCGGTACGAGCACGCTCGGGTTGTGTACCGGGTCTGTACCGACATCGTCCGCTGTCGGTCTTTGCCGTTAGCCTGGCGCGACGCACAACACTTCGGGATGGGGGACGGTCGTAACGCATGGCCAGGGAATTCCAACGCGGCCACAAGGCCAGGATCAGTGATCTGACCGCGGGGACGGATCTGTACGTAGGGGTGCAGATCTCCGGCCCGGGGCTGAGCTTCGACATCAGCTGCTTCGGTCTCGACGCGAGCGAGCGGCTCTCGGACGACCGTTACTTCATCTTCTACAACCAGCCGAAGTCCCCGGAGGAGTCCATTCAGCTCCTCGGCGCGCAGGCCGGTGACACCGAGTCTTTCCGCGTCACCCTCGACCGGATTCCGCAGCAGATCCAGAAGCTGTCCTTCACCGCCACGATCGACGGCGCCGGCCAGATGTCGCAGGTCGGCCCCGGTTACCTCCGCATCGTCGCGGGGGGCGAGGAAGTGGCCCGCTACCCGTTCGGCGGCGCGGAGTTCAGCACCGAACGCGCCGTCATGCTGGGTGACTTCTACCTCAAGGACGTGTGGCGTTTCGCGGCCGTCGGCCAGGGCTTCGACGGCGGCCTGGAGGCCCTGCTGAAGAACTTCGGAGGCGAGGTCGCCGAGGAGGAGACGCCCGCCGCACCCCAGCCGCAGGCCCCGGCCGGTGCCGCCCCCGGCTTCGCACCGCCCGGCGCCCCGTCCGGGGGCGGCTCCGCGGCGCCGCCCGCCTTCGGCGCTCCCGGCGGCCCCGCGCCCGCCCCTGCCCCCGCGCCGGCGCCCGCCGCGCAGGGCTTCGCGCCCCCGCCGGGGTCCACGCCCCCGCCGCCCCCGGGCGCCACCCCGCCCGTGCACATGGCGCCCACCATCGTCGGACCCATGCACACCCCGCCCGGTGGCTCCCCGGTGCCGCCTCCGGCCCCAGCCCCGTACGGCCCGCCCGGCCAGCAGCCGCCGTACGGCCAGGCCCCCGGCCCCAGCGCCCCGCCGCCCCCGGGCTACGCCCAGCCGCAGGCGCCCCAGGCCCCCGCCCCGCCGCCCGGCTACGGCCAGCAGCCGCCCCCGCCCGGTTACGGCCAGCAGACCCCGCCCCCCGGCTACGGCCAGCAGCCGCCGTACGGCCAGGTGCCGGGCGTCCCGGCTCAGCAGGCGCCCTACGGAGCCCCGCAGGGCGCGCCGCAGGGAGTGGGCGTGGCCGCCGCCCTCCAGCAGTTCCGGGAGACGCCCACCGGCCAGCGCTGGACGCCGCAGAACCGCAAGATGGTGCGCGCCGATCTCGGCATCGGCGGGCAGGCCGTGCTGGCCCGGCAGGGCAGCATGGTGCTCTACCAGGGCAAGGTCGACTTCAGCTACAAGGGCGCCGGGTTCGCCGGCCGGATCGTGGGCAACGCGACCGGCCAGGAGATGCAGCTGATGCGCTGTTCCGGCCAGGGCCAGGTGTTCTTCGCCGAGGACTCGACGATGCTGCACCCCATCGAGCTCCAGGGCGACGCCGTGTGCGTCTCCGCGGAGAACGTCCTCGCGTTCGACGAGACCCTCCAGTACGAGGTCCGCCGCATCGAGGGGCACGGCATCCCGGGCGGCGCCCTGTTCACGATGCAGTTCCAGGGCACCGGCACGATCGTGGTGAAGACCCACGGCACCCCCGTGGTGCTGCCCGTCACGCCCACCACCTTCGCCGACTGCAACGCCGTGGTCGCCTGGTCGGCCGCCGCGCAGGTGGTCGTCTCCAGTCAGGTCCGGCTGCGCCGCAACGCCTACCCGGGCGACACCGGGGAGAGCGTGAACCTCCAGTTCCGGGCGGCGCCCGGCAGCTTCGTCATCGTCCAGCCCTACGAGATCTGAGGGAGAGCCCGTCCATGAACCAGCCGCTCGCGGGCTACGCCCCGGCACCCGTCGCCGCCCGCATGGAGAACCACGGCAACCACATGCTCAAGGTCGCCATGCAGACCGGACACGACCTTCTCGCGCGCGTGGGCTCGATGGTCGCCTACGAAGGCTTCGTCCAGTACGAGCCCAACCCGCCCGCCGTGCGCCAGGTCGCCCGTGACTGGATCACCGGCGAGGGCGCGCCCCTGATGAAGTGCTCCGGCGACGGCCTGCTCTACCTCGCCGACTACGGCGCGAACGTCGTCGTCATCAACCTCAACGGCGACGGGATCTCCGTCAACGCCACCAACCTGCTCGCCTTCGACGCACACCTGCAGTGGGGCGTGGAGCGGGTCAAGGGCCTGGCCAAGTTCGCGGGGCAAGGCATGTGGAACACCAAGATCTCCGGGCAGGGCTGGGTCGCGCTGACCTCCCGGGGCAAGCCCATCGTCGTCGACTGCGGCGGCGGCGAGGACGAGACGTACGTCGACCCGGACGCGCTCGTCGCCTGGTCCCCGAACCTCAGGGTCAAGGGGAAGCGCAGCTTCAAGGCGCAGTCGCTGATCGGCCGCGGCAGCGGCGAGGCCTACCAGATGGCCTTCTCCGGTCAGGGCATCGTCGTCGTCCAGCCCAGCGAGGACAGCACCGACCGTCTCCGGGTCCGGGGCTGAGGGGGAGCACCACACCATGCAGAGCCCGATTTTCGCCTACAACGACCAGCAGTCCCAGGAGCGCTGGAGCCTGCAGAACAAGCAGATGCTCCGCGTCACCCTAGAGGGCCACGACGACATCCTCGCCCGCAAGGGCACCATGGTGGCCTACCAGGGCATGGTCGAGTTCGACGCCGAGTACCAGAGCAACAGCCAGGCGCGTTCGCGCGCGCACACGGGAGAGGGCCTGGACCTGATGCGCTGCCACGGGCAGGGCACGGTCTACCTCGCCAACCTCAAGCAGCAGGTGCACCTCGTCGACGTGGACCAGGACGGCATGACCGTCGACAGCAGCTACGTGCTGGCGATGGACTCCGGTCTGCACCACGACGTCATCGCCGTGGACAGCCTGTACGGCATCTCCGGCTCGGGGAAGTACCAGCTCAACATCACCGGCCGCGGCAAGGTCGCCCTGATGACCTCCGGCATGCCGCTGATGATGCAGGTGACGCCCGACCGGTACGTCAACTGCGACGCCGACGCGATCGTGGCCTGGTCCACGGGCCTGCGGGTGCAGATGCAGGCCCAGACCCACTCGTCGGGCGTGTGGCGGCGCCGCGGCAGCACCGGTGAGGGCTGGGAGCTCAGCTTCATGGGCACCGGGTTCGCCCTCGTCCAGCCCAGCGAGATGCTGCCGCCGCAGAACGCCCAGATCGGATCGGGCCTTTCCGCGCAGTACGGCATGGGCCAGCACGGCGCCCGCGGCCAGAACCAGGGCAACGTCTGGAACTGACCGTCCCGACGGCACAGTCTCTCGACGGCCGTGGCGAGGGGCGTCCGCCCGGGCGGGCGCCCCTCGCTCGTTCCTCTTCACACGTTCCGGCCGGCCCGTTCCGCGGACCGGCCGGGCTCACAGCCTCGCGCGCGTCGCCTCCAGCAGCCGGACGACCGAGTCGTCGGCCACCTCCCCGACCTCGGCGTACGAGAACCAGCGCAGGTCGAGGGACTCGTGGCTGATCGCCTCCACGGCACCGGGCGCGGCCAGCGCCGCGTACTGCAGATCCAGGTGCCAGGCGCAGGGCGTGCTGTGCCGGTCCAGGCGCACCGGGCCTCCCGGGAACAGCGTCAGGTCCCGGATGCCGGACTCCTCGGTCGCCTCGCGCAGCGCGGCCGCCGCCACGGTCGCGTCGCCCGGCTCGCAGTGGCCGCCCATCTGCAGCCACATGCGGAGCTTCCTGTGGAGGGTCAGCAGCACCCGCTCCCGCGACGGGTCGATCACCAGGGCACTCGCCGTGATGTGCCCCTCCGGGCAGGCCTTCCACATGCCGTCCGGGTGGGCGGCGAGATGGTCCAGGTAGATCTGACGCAACTCGTCCTGGTCCTCGTACGCCTTGAGTACGAGGACCGCGTCGTCGTGCAGGCTCACTCGGTGCCGTCGTCCTTGCCCGTGCCGTTGTCGCCTCCGCGCCGGTTCTCGTCGTCCGTGTCCGGCGTGTCCGGCGTGTCCGGCGTGTGCGGGCCGGAGGAGCCAGCCGCCTCGCCGAGCATCTTGTCCAGCTCGGAGAAGTCGAGGTGCTCGCGGTGCACGAAACCGTCCGGGTCGTCCAGGTCGGTCGCCGTCGGCAGCATGTCCGGGTGCGCCCACAGGGCGTCCCGGCCGTCCACCCCGCGCGCGTCCGTCAGCGACGCCCACAGCCGGGACGCGTCGCGCAGCCTGCGCGGACGCAGCTCCAGCCCGATCAGCGTGGCGAACGTCTGCTCCGCGGGACCGCCCGAGGCGCGACGGCGCCGCAGCGTCTCGCGCAGCGCGTCCGCCGAGGACAGCCGCGGCTTGGCGGCGGCGTGCACCACGGCGTCCACCCAGCCCTCGACGAGGGCCAGAGCCGTCTCCAGACGGGCCAGGGCGGTCTTCTGCTCGGGCGTGTCCTCCGGCTGGAACATGCCCTGCTGGAGCGCCTCCTGGAGCTGCTCGGGGTTCTGCGGGTCGAACTGGCCGACGACGTCCTCCAGTTTCGCCGTGTCGACCTTGATCCCGCGTGCGTAGCCGTCGACCGCGCCGAACAGGTGCGAGCGCAGCCACGGGACGTGCGTGAACAGGCGCTGGTGGGCGGCCTCGCGCAGGGCGAGGTAGAGCCGCACCTCCTCCTGGGGCACGCCCAGGTCCTTGCCGAACGCCTCGACGTTGACCGGCAGCAGCGCGGCGCGCCCGGCCGGGCCGAGCGGCAGGCCGATGTCGGTGGAACCGACGACCTCGCCGGCCAGCACGCCGACGGCCTGCCCGATCTGCGTGCCGAACATGGCGCCGCCCATCGAGCGCATCATGCCGATCAGCGGGCCGGCCATGGCCTGCATCTCCTGGGGCAGCACGTCGCCCATGGCCGTGCCGACGCGCTCGGCGACCGGGTCGACGAGCTCCTGCCACGCGGGCAGGGTCGCCTCGACCCACTCCGCGCGGCTCCACGCCACCGTCGAGCCGGCACCCGACGGCAGGGACGTCGCGTCGTCGAGCCACAGGTCGGCCAGGCGGACGGCCTCCTGGACGGCGGTGCGCTCGACGGGGCCGACACTGGTGTCCTTGACACCGCCCGACGTGCCCTGGGAGACCGTCTGGCGGGCGATCTGCTTGGCCATGTCCCAGTTCACCGGCCCGCCCTCGTAGGAGAGCATCTGGCCGAGCTGCTGGAACGCGGCGCCCAGGTCGGTGGGGTTCAGCGAGCCGAACATGGCGGCGAACGGATTGTCGGCGCCGGGGCCGCCGAAGCCTCCGGCGCCGGGCAGCCCGAAACCGAACGGGCCGGCCGGATCCTGACCACCGCCGTTCCGCTGGTCCTTCTTCTTGCCCTCGTCGCCGTCGTCCGGCTCCTCCGGCGGAAGGCCGAATCCGAATGGGGTGTCACTCACGGGGTTCCTCGGCTGGTAAGGCCGCCGGTTCTCTCCGGCGGCACGGCTGCCCGACAACACCACCCAGCGTAGACACCCCGGGGCCGATCGGGCCTCGGTGCTTCGCCGGGTGACGCCCTGCGGCAGGATGGATGCCACCTGGTACGTACGCGTAGCGCGTGCTCGTACTGAAGACAACCTCTGGAGACGCCCGGTGAGTTCCCCAGACCCGCAGGTTCGCGCAGCGCGAAACCAGTCAACCAGGCCCGCACCCAGAGGGCCCGTCGTGGCGGTCACCGGTGCCGCGTCCGGCGTCGGCGCCCTGCTCGCCGCGCGCCTCGCCGCATCGGACGAGGTCAAGCACGTCGTCGCCATCGACGAACGGCGCGGCGACTGCGAAACGGCGACCTGGCACATCCTCGACGTGCGGGACCCGGCGATCGCCGACAAGCTCCGCGGCGCCGACGTGGTCGTGCACCTGGCGCTCGACCTCGACCTGGAGACCGACGCGGCGGCCCGGACGGCCTACAACGTCCGGGGGACGCAGACCGTCCTGACGGCGGCCGCGGCGGCCGGTGTCCACCGGGTCGTGCTGTGC
>DASTDN010000368.1:0-13308 GCA_035710365.1 Streptomyces sp.
CCGCGGAGGACCACCACTGGCACCTGTCCGACCTCCTGCACCCGTTCCACCGCAAGGCGAGCTGACCCTCCCCCGCTCAGCGAGCCTGTGGGGCATGCCCCGATCGTGCGATTCGTAGGATCGGGGCATGCCCTCGAACGACAAGAACGCCGCGCCCCCGCTCCCCGAACCCCTCCGGGTGCCGGTCGCCGATGCGCACACCCATCTGGACATGCAGTCCGGCACCGTCGAGGAGGGCCTCGCGAAGGCCGCCTCCGTGGGGGTGACGACGGTCGTCCAGGTCGGCTGCGACCTCAAGGGCTCCCGCTGGGCCGCCGAGACGGCCGAGCGGCACGCGGCGGTCCACGCGACCGTCGCGCTGCACCCCAACGAGGCGCCGCGCATCGTCCACGGCGACCCCGACGGCTGGTCCCGGCAGGGCGCCCGCGAACCCGGCGGGGACGCCGCCCTCGACGAGGCCCTCGCCGAGATCGACCGGCTGGCCGCGCTCCCGCACGTCAGCGGCGTCGGCGAGACCGGGCTCGACCACTTCCGCACCGGGCCCGGGGGCAAGGAGGCGCAGGAGCGGTCCTTCCGCGCCCACATCGAGATCGCCAAACGGCACGGAAAGACGCTCGTCATCCACGACCGCGACGCCCACGCCGACGTCCTGCGCGTGCTCAAGGAGGAGGGCGCGCCCGACCGGACGGTGTTCCACTGCTACTCGGGCGACGCCGCGATGGCGGAGATCTGCGCCGACGCCGGCTACTTCATGTCCTTCGCCGGCAACGTCACCTTCAAGAACGCCCAGAACCTGCGCGACGCCCTCGCCGTCGCCCCGCTGGACCTGCTCCTGGTGGAGACCGACGCGCCCTTCCTGACGCCGGCGCCCTACCGCGGACGGCCCAACGCGCCCTACCTCGTGCCCGTCACGGTGCGTGCGATGGCCGCCGTACGCGGCATCGGGGAGGACGCCCTGGCCACGGCGCTGGCGGCGAACACGGCGCGCGCCTTCGGCTACTGAGACCGTCGCGCATCCGCACACCGGGCGGTGCTTCGGAGCGACAGTCGCTCCGTTAGGTTCTGGGTGGTTACGGATAGCTTCCAGGGGGTTGGTGACCTTCGGCCTCTGGAGCGTGTTGGCATGGGCACAAGGCAGCACGGCAGTGGGCAGCACGACGGACGGCGGGACGACGGACGGCGGGACGGGAGCCGCCGGGACGGGAACCGGGGGACGCGGCGGTGCGCGACGGCCGCGCGGGAGTCGCTGCGCCGGCTGGTGCCGCAGGCACTCGTCGTCGCGTTCCTCATGGGCGGCACCGGTGCCTTCCTGGCCAAGGACAAGACGGTCGCGCTGAGCGTCGACGGCACGCCGCGCACCCTGCACACCTTCGCCGACGACGTCGGGGAACTCCTCGCCGAGGAGGGCCTGGTGACCGGCCCCCACGACGTGGTGGCGCCCGCGACGCACGAGCGGCTGGCGGACGGCGACGAGATCGTCGTCCGCTTCGCCCGCCTCGTACGGCTCACCCTCGACGGCCGTCGCCACCGGGTGTGGACGACCGAGCCGACCGTGGCCCAGGTCCTCGCCCGGCTCGGGGTACGGGCCGAGGGCGCCCACCTGTCCGTGTCCCGCTCCCGCCGCATCGGGCGTACGGGACTCGACCTGCGGGTGCGCACCGAGCGCACCGTGACCGTCCTCGCCGACGGCCGGGCCCGCACCCTCCGCACCAACGCCGCGACCGTGCGGGAGGCCGTCGAGGCCGCCGGGGTGACGCTGCGCGGGCACGACACCACGTCCGTGGCGCAGGGCACCTTCCCGCGCGACGGGCAGACGATCACCGTGCTGCGCATCGGGGCGAAGCGGGTGGTCCGGGAGGAGCCGATCCCCTTCCGGGTGCGGCGGATCACGGACCGGTCGCTGCCCGGCGGCACCGAGGTCGTCGAACGCGCAGGCCGGCCCGGGGTGCTGCGCGTCACGTACACCGTGCGGACCGTCGACGGGGTGCGCCAGAAACCGCGCCGCAGGCGCGCCGAGGTCGTGCGCAAGCCCCGTACCCGGGTGGTGCGGGTCGGCACGCGGCCGGGCACCGGCACACCGGGGTCGCGGTCGGGCCGCGCCGTGGACGCCCTGAACTGGCGGGCCCTCGCGGCCTGCGAGTCGGGCGGCCGTCCCCACGTGGTGGACCCGTCGGGGACGTACGGCGGGCTCTACCAGCTCGACCGCCGGACCTGGCGCGCCGTCGGCGGCACCGGCGCCCCCCAGGACGCCTCCGCCGCGGAGCAGACCCACCGCGCCAAGCTGCTGTACGGACAGCGCGGCGCCGCCCCCTGGCCGCACTGCGGGAGCCGCTTGCACCAGTGAGACGCCGGGGCGGACGCCCACCCGCCCCGGCCCGGGCCGGCGGCGGGCCCCGCACACCGCCCCGCCCACCCCCGTCCGCGAGGCCCCCGTTCCCGCCGTGTCCCTCGTGGGCGGGGGCCCGCACCACCGCCCCGTACCCTGGTCCCGTGACCAGCCCCACCCCCGACGCCACCGCCGACGCCGTTTCCGGCCCCGCAGCCGACCCATCCGGGACGCCCCTCTCCGACGCGCTCCTCGGGCCCGCCGACGTGCGGGAACTCGCCGGTGTCCTCGGCGTGCGCCCCACCAAGCAACGCGGCCAGAACTTCGTCATCGACGCGAACACCGTCCGCCGCATCGTCCGCACCGCGGGCGTCCGCCCCGAGGACGTCGTCGTGGAGGTGGGTCCGGGGCTCGGCTCCCTCACCCTCGCGCTGCTGGAGGCCGCCGACCGCGTCACCGCCGTCGAGATCGACGACGTACTCGCCGCCGCGCTGCCCGCCACCATCGAGGCCCGCGTGCCCGCCCGCGCCGGCCGCTTCGCGCTGGTGCACCGCGACGCCATGCAGGTCACCGAGCTGCCCGGCCCCGCCCCGACGGCGCTGGTGGCGAACCTCCCCTACAACGTCGCCGTCCCGGTCCTGCTGCACATGCTCGAAACCTTCCCGAGCATCGAACGCACCCTGGTCATGGTGCAGTCCGAGGTCGCCGACCGCCTCGCCGCCGCACCCGGCTCGAAGGTGTACGGCGTCCCGTCCGTCAAGGCCAACTGGTACGCCGAGGTCAAGCGCGCCGGCGCCATCGGCCGCAACGTGTTCTGGCCCGCCCCGAACGTCGACAGCGGGCTGGTCTCCCTGGTGCGCCGCGCCGAGCCGCCGAAGACGACCGCGTCGCGCAGGGAGGTCTTCGCGGTCGTCGACGCCGCGTTCGCGCAGCGCCGCAAAACCCTGCGCGCGGCCCTCGCCGGCTGGGCCGGATCGGCGCCCGCCGCGGAGGCGGCCCTCGTCGCCGCCGGCGTCTCCCCGCAGGCCCGCGGCGAGTCCCTCACGGTGGAGGAGTTCGCCCGCATCGCCGAGCACAGGACCGCCCCCGGACAGCCCGACACCTTCGCACGGCCCGACGCCCCCGCGCAGGCCGACGCCTCCGCACGGCCCCACGCCCCCGCACAGCCCGAGGAGTCCCGCCGCCCGTGAGCGTCACCGTCCGCGCCCCCGCCAAGGTCAACGTCCAGCTCGCGGTGGGCGCCGCCCGCCCCGACGGCTTCCACGACCTGGCCAACGTCTTCCTCGCCGTCGGCCTCCACGACGAGGTCACCGCCACCCCCGCCGACACCCTCCGCGTCACCTGCGCGGGCCCCGGCGCGGACCAGGTCCCCCTGGACCGCACGAACCTCGCCGCCCGCGCCGCCGAGGCCCTCGCCGCCCGGTACGGCCTGAGCCCCGACGTGCACCTGCACATCGCCAAGGACATCCCCGTCGCCGGCGGCATGGCGGGCGGCAGCGCGGACGGCGCGGCCGCGCTGCTCGCCTGCGACACGCTCTGGGGCACCAGAGCCTCCCGCGCCGAACTCCTCGGCATCTGCGCCGAACTCGGCAGCGACGTGCCGTTCAGCCTGGTCGGCGGAGCCGCCCTCGGCACCGGACGCGGCGAGCGGCTCCAGCCCCTGGAGACCGGCGGCACCTTCCACTGGGTGTTCGCGACGGCCGCCCGCGGACTGTCCACCCCGGCCGTCTTCCGCGAGTTCGACCGGCTCACCCGGGGCACCGGCGTCGCCGAGCCCGCCGCGTCCGCCGACCTCCTGGCCGCCCTCGCCAAGGGCGACGCGGAGGCCCTCGCCGCCGCCGTCTCCAACGACCTCCAGCCCGCCGCGCTCTCCCTCTTCCCGCAGCTCGCCGACACCCTCGCCGCGGGCCGCGCCGCGGGCGCGCTCGCCGCGCTGGTCTCCGGCTCGGGCCCCACCACCGCCTTCCTCGCCCGGGACGCCGACGAGGCGCGACGGGTCGCCGGCGCGCTGCACGCCTCCGGCACCTGCCGCACCGTCCGCGCCACCACCGGCCCGGCCCCCGGAGCGACGGTCCTGTAGCGCCGCCACGCCCCTGTCCCGCCCCCGCCCCGCCTCCGCCGCGGCCCCGCACACCCGGGGCCGCCGCCCCCCCCAGCCGCCCGACGGCTCACCCGACCGGCGCCCATTACGCTGGGAGGCTGACCGACCCCCCTGCGCAGGAGAAAAATGGCCGTCAACCTGGTCAATGTCGAGAACGTCAGCAAGGTCTACGGCACCCGTGCCCTCCTCGACGGCATCTCCCTCGGCGTCTCGGAAGGGGACCGCATCGGCGTCGTCGGCCGCAACGGCGACGGCAAGACCACCCTGATCCGCATGCTGGCCAAGGTCGAGGAGGCCGACTCCGGACGCGTCACGCACTCCGGCGGACTGCGCATCGGCGTGCTCACCCAGCACGACTCCCTCGACCCCGCCGCCACCGTGCGCCACGAGGTCATCGGTGACATGGCCGACCACGAGTGGGCCGGGAACGCCAAGGTCAGAGACGTCCTCACCGGCCTGTTCGGGGGCCTGGACCTGCCCGGCTTCCCCAAGGGACTCGACACCGTCATCGGCCCGCTGTCCGGCGGCGAGCGCCGCCGCATCGCCCTCGCCAAGCTCCTCATCGAGGAGCAGGACCTCATCGTCCTCGACGAGCCGACCAACCACCTCGACGTCGAGGGCATCGCCTGGCTCGCCCGGCACCTCGGCGCCCGCCGCTCCGCGCTCGTCGTCGTCACCCACGACCGCTGGTTCCTCGACCAGGTCTGCACCCGCATGTGGGACGTCCAGCGCGGCGTCGTCCACGAGTACGAGGGCGGCTACTCCGACTACGTCTTCGCCCGCGCCGAACGCGAACGCATCGCCGCGACCGAGGAGGCCAAGCGGCAGAACCTCGTCCGCAAGGAGCTGGCCTGGCTGCGGCGCGGCGCCCCCGCCCGCACCTCCAAGCCCCGCTTCCGCGTCGAGGCCGCCAACGAGCTGATCGCGGACGTCCCCCCGCCCCGCGACAGCAGCGAGCTGATGAAGTTCGCCTCCTCCCGGCTCGGCAAGACCGTGTTCGACCTGGAGGACGTCACCGTCCAGGCCGGCCCCAAGGTGCTGCTCGAGCACGTCACCTGGCAGCTCGGCCCCGGCGACCGCATCGGCCTGGTCGGCGTGAACGGCGCCGGGAAGACGACCCTGCTGCGCGCCATGGCCGACGCCGCCCGCAGCGACGGCGAGACCCAGCCCGCCGGCGGCGCCGTCCGCGTCGGCAAGACCGTCAGGCTCGCCTACCTCTCCCAGGAGGTCGCCGAACTCGACCCCGCCATCCGGGTCCTGGAGGCCGTGCAGCAGGTCCGCGAGCGCGTCGACCTCGGCAAGGGCCGCGAGATGACCGCCGGGCAGCTCTGCGAGACGTTCGGCTTCGGCAAGGAGAAGCAGTGGACGCCCGTCGGCGACCTCTCCGGAGGTGAGCGCCGCCGCCTCCAGTTGCTGCGCCTGCTCATGGACGAGCCCAACGTCCTCTTCCTCGACGAGCCCACCAACGACCTCGACATCGAGACCCTGACCCAGCTCGAGGACGTCCTCGACGGCTGGCCCGGCTCGATGATCGTCATCTCCCACGACCGGTTCTTCGTGGAGCGCACCACCGACCGGGTGTTCGCGCTGCTCGGCGACTGTGCCCTCCGGATGCTGCCGCGCGGCATCGACGAGTACCTGGAGCGCCGCCGCCGCATGGAGGAGGCGGCCGCCGCCGCGGCACCCGCGCCCGCCGCCGCGAAGTCCGGCACCGGCGCCGCGCCGGAGAAGAGCGCCGCCGACCAGCGCGCCGCGAAGAAGGAACTCCAGAAGATCGAACGGCAGCTCGACAAGGTCTCCGAGAAGGAGTCCCGCCTCCACTCCCAGATCGCCGAACACGCGACGGATTTCGCCAAGGTGGCCGACCTCGACGCCGAACTGCGCGACCTGGCCGGGCAGCGCGAGGAACTGGAACTGCGCTGGCTCGAACTCGCCGAGGACGCGTAGCCGCTGACGGTGCGAAGGTCGCGTAGTCGCCCGTGAAGGGCACGTGAAGGGACGTAACAAGGGCATCACGGGCCGGTCCTCCCTTGGGAACAGGGCAGGATCCGGCCCCGTGGTATGTCCGCGCCGGTGATAGAAAGGGCCGACTGTGCCCGACCGGCACCGGCCCGAATACGACCTTGAGTGGCGCTTCCGTGCCTCAGGGCGTGGCTAAAAATCAGTGAGTAGAGGGGGAACGAGCTGATGACTCAGCCGCCCAACCAGCCGCCCCACGGCGGTTTCGGAGCACCGCAGAACCCTCCGTCGCAGGGAGGCTTCGGGGCACCGCCCCCGCCCGGCACCCCGCCGCCGCCCCCGCAGTCCCCGCCGTCCGGCCCGCCGCAGCCCGGCTACGGCTACCCGCAGCAGCCCGGACCCTATGGCCAGCCCGGCCCGTACAACTCCGGCCCCTACGGGCAGCCGCAGCAGCCGGGTCCGTACGGCCAGCAGCCCGGGTACGGCTACCCGCAGCAGCAGCCGTACCCGGGCGCGCCCGGCACCCCGCCGCCCGGCGGACGCGGCCCGTTCAGGAACAAGACGGCGCTCGTCGTCGGTGCCGCGGTCGCGGCGCTCCTCGTCATCGGCGGCACGGTGTGGGCCGTGACCGGCGACGACGACGGCAAGAAGGACAAGCCGGTCGCGGGCAAGAGCGACGACCCGAAGGCCTCCGCGAGCGACGGCCCCGTCAACCCCGGCACCGGCGAGGGTGACGGCGGCGAGGACCCGGAGAACCTCAACGAGGGCCGCCAGGCGGGCGAGGCGAAGGTCCTCTGGTACAAGGAGGCGCCCGACGCGCCCGGTTCCGGCGCCGACGCCGAAGGCATGTGGATCACCGACAAGACCGCGGTGAAGGCGGCGTACAAGCAGCTCTTCGCGTACAACGTCGGTGACGGCAGGCCCACCTGGGAGCCGGTGGCCTTCCCGGAGAAGATCTGCGCGACCACCCCGCAGAAGACGTCCGACAACAAGATCGTCGTGGCGTACATGAGCGGCAGCAGCGACCGCGCCAAGTGCAACCAGCTCCAGCAGGTCGATCTCGCCACGGGCGAGAAGGGCTGGCAGGGCGAGGTCGCCGAGGGCGGGCTGTTCGACTCCACGCTCTCCCTGGGGCTGAGCATCACGGGCGACACGCTGATGGCGGGCCGCTCCCAGTCCGGCACGGCGTACGACGTGAAGTCCGGCAAGAAGCTCTGGGACAAGAAGAAGTACGGCGACGCCTGCTTCCCGACCGCGTTCGCGGGCGGCGACAAGCTCGTCGCGGTGTCGTCCTGCGGCGCGAGCACCTCCAACGAGCACGACGAGGTGCAGGAGCTCGACCCGCGCACCGGCAGCGCCAAGTGGACCCAGAAGTTCGACAAGGGCTGGCGCGTGGAGCGTACGTACTCGGTGGATCCGCTGGTCGTCTACAGCACCAACCGGGACAAGAAGACCTGGAACATCGCCACCCTCGGCGACGACGGCAACTTCCGCTCGCAGGTGAAGGTCGACGAGGACTTCGCCCCCGAGTGCGGCTGGGCCATCCTCACGCGCGACCTCCAGGGCTGCCTCGGCGTGACCGCCGACGACGACGCGCTGTACCTGCCGACGAAGGCGACGACCGGCGCGAACGAGATCGTGGCGATCAGCCTCTCCACCGGCAAGGAGAAGTGGCGCGTCAAGTCCCCGGCGGAGGAGTCGATGCTGCCGGTGAAGGTCGACGGCGGCAAGCTCGTGGCCTATGTGCAGCCGTCGTACGACGCGGGCGGGCAGGTCGTGTCCATCGCGACGTCGGGCAGCCACGAGCCGTCGAAGCTGCTGCAGAACCCGGTCGGCGCCGCCGACATCGAGAACGGCTTCTTCTCCAAGGCGATCGACTGGGTCGACGGCCGCTTCTACATCTCCACCACCCGGCTGAACGGCAACGACGACGCCAAGGAGAAGCTGATGCTCGCCTACGGCAAGTGACCCGGCCCTCCCCGCTCCGTCCCCCGCCCGACCGCCCGTCCCCGAGGTACTGACGCCATGACCCAGCCGCCGCCCCCGCCGCCGAACCAGCCCCCGCAGGGGGGCGGCTTCGGTCCGCCGCCCAGCCGGCCGCCCCAGCCCCAGCAGCCCGAGCAGCCGCAGACCCCGCCGTCCGGCGGCCCCGACCTCAGCAAGGGCCCCGCGCAGCCCGGCTACGGCTACCCGCAGGCACCGGACACCCCGCCGCCCGCCGGCCCGCCCCAGCCGCCCGCCCAGCCCGGCTACGGCTATCCGCAGGCCCCGGGGACCCCGCCGGCCTCCCAGCAGCCCACCCAGATCGGCACCCCGGCCTACGGCCACCCGCAGCCCGGCGGATACGGCCACCCGCAGCCCGCCCCCGGCCAGCCCGGCGGGTACGGCCAGCCGCCCGCCCCGCCCTACGGCCAGCAGCCCGGCTACGGCTACCCGCAGCCCCCGACCATGCCGATGCAGCCCCAGCCGGGCGGCACCGGACGGAAGTTCAACCCGCAGGTCGCCATCATCGTGTCGGCCGTCGTCGCGATCGCGCTGATCATCGGCGGCGGCGTCTGGTACGCCTCCGGCAGCGACGGCAAGAAGGACGACACCGCCGGCTCCAGCGGCGGAACCAGCGGCGGCACCGACCCCAAGGGCGGCGGCGGGGGCGGCCCGGGCGGCGGCGGCCAGGAGAAGGCGCCGTCCGACCCGGACTCCCGGGTGCTCTTCCAGGTGCCCGCGCCCGAGGTGAAGGGCGACAGCAGCGTCGTCGTCTCCGGCTCCTGGGTCACCGACAAGGTGTACGCCAAGAGCGGCATCGCCGAGGTCGTCGGCTACGACCCCGCCAAGGGCACCAAGCTGTGGACGATCGACCTGCCCGGCCCGGTGTGCAAGGCCGGCAAGCACGTCACCGCCGACAACAAGACGGCCATCACCTACCAGCCCGACATGCCGACCAAGGCCGAGCCCTCCCACGGGTGCAGCCAGGTCGCGGCGATCGACCTGGACGCGGGCAAGAAGCTCTGGACGAAGACGCTCAAGTCCGGCGACCAGGACATCAACTTCGACAACGTCACCGTCAGCGGGAGCACGGTCGCCGTGGGCAGCACCAGCGGCGGCGGCGCCTTCGACATCCCCTCCGGCAAGCTGCTGTGGAGCCCGAAGCCGACCGACAGCTGCTACGACGCCGGGTACGGCGGCGGCGCGAAACTGGTCGCGCTGCGCAAGTGCGGCCCGTACTCCCAGCGCCAGTTGCACGTCCAGACCATCGACCCGAAGTCCGGGAAGGTGATCTCGGAGTACAAGATGGCCTCGGGCATCGAGTACGCCAGCATCGTCTCCACGGACCCCCTGGTCGTGGCCGCCGACGTGGGTGACACCGCGGGCGACGGCAGCGGCATCTCCGACCTGTTCTCGATCGACAACAAGACCGGCAAGCTGCGCGCCCGCATCTCCGCGCCGGGCGAGCAGTACGGCGCCGACTGCGACGGCATCAGCGACATCGAGCACTGCCTGATGATCGCCGTCGGCAACGACCGGGTGTACCTGCCGACCGAGGAGCACGACGGCAGCGGCGAGCTGGGCCGCACCAACGAGATCGTCGCCTTCGACCTCGCCACCGGCAAGCAGACCGGCCAGCGCGCCGACGCGGGCGACGGCTACGAGATCACCCCGCTGCGCATGGACGGCAGCAGCCTCCTCGCGTACAAGCGCCCGCCGTACAACAAGGGCGGGCAGGTCGTCAGCATCGACGGCAGCACCTTCAAGGAGACCGTGCTGCTGGAGAACCCGTCGACGGACTCGGTGCGCAGCGCGGAGACCAGTCTGCTTCCGGACTTCGCGGAGCTGCGGTTCGCCAAGGGCCGCTTCTACATGGCGGCGGTCTTCGCGAGCGAGCGCCGGCTCGCCGACGACAAGGAGTACCTGGTGATCGCGTTCGGCACCGGCTGATCACTTCTCCGTCGCGTTCGCGGCCCCGTCCCCGCCGGGGGGCGGGGCCGCGTCGCGTATCCGGGCGTTTGTGGCCGGTAGGGGGAGCGCGACGGGGAAGTTGCGTGTAGCTTCCGGGGGCACCGACGTGTCCGCACCGGGGGATCCGCGGTGGGACGTCCATGGTGGGGTCCACGAGGATCCGTTGGGGGACTGGGGGTTTGCTCGATGGCAGTGCGGCTCATGGTGGTCGACGACCACCGGCTGCTCGCCGAGGCACTGGCCTCGGCGCTGAAGCTGCGCGGGCACCGGGTGCTCGCCGCGGCGGCGCCGGCCACGGGCGCGGCGGAGCTGGTGATCAGCCGGGCACCGGAGGTGTGCCTGCTGGGCACGGCGGCACCTGCCGAGCCGGGCGTCTTCGACCCGGTGGCGCGCATCAAGCGGGAGCGTCCGCAGGTCGCGGTGGTGGTGCTGGGGCCGGTGCCCAGCCCGCGGGGCATCGCGGCGGCCTTCGCCGCGGGGGCGTCGGGGTACGTACGGCACGACGAGCGCATAGAGGGCGTGGAGCGGGCGATCATGAAGGCCCGCGCGGGCGAGGCGGCGGTCGCCCCCCAACTGCTGCAGAGCGCCTTCGGTGAACTGCTCAATCCGGCCGCGCAGCCGGACGACGAGGGGCGGCGCCTGCTGGAGATGCTCACCCCGAGGGAGGCCGAGGTCCTGGTCCGGGTGGCCGACGGCGAGGACACCCGGCTGATCGCGGTCGGCATGGGCATCGCGCCCTCGACGGCCCGTACCCATGTCCAGCGGGTCCTGATGAAGCTGGGAGTGGGCTCGCGGCTGGAGGCGGCGGCGCTGGCGGCGCGGACGGGCCTGCTGGACAGGGTGGCGGGCCCGCCGCGAAGAACGGACCGCTGAACGCGCCGCGGTACGGCGCGGTGCGGGCCGGGACGGGCACCGCCGCCCGCGCCGCCCGGCCCCGCGCACTGCCCCGCCCCGCGGCGCCGCGTCACACCGTGCCGGCCGGCCCGCCGCCCGCGGGTCCGGTGCCGGCCGGTCCCGACCCCGCCGGGCCGGTCCCCGCGGGTCCCGTGCCGGTGGGTCCCGTCCCCGCGGGTCCCGTGCCGGTCGGCCCCGTACCCGCCGGCCCCGTACCCGCCGGCCCCGTGCCCGCCGGTCCCGGGCCCTCCTGGTCCCCGAACACGAGGGCCGGGGGCGGCGGGGCGGCGGGCCGCAGCTTCAGCCAGGCCAGGAAGAACAGCCCGAGCAGCAGCATGCCCAGGCCGGTCCACAGGTTGATGTTGACGCCCTCGGCCTTGTCGATGTCGGCGTCGGAGGCCGTGATGCCCGCGATCGTCACGATCACGCCGTAGACGACGAACAGCCCGCCGATGATCCGCCGGATGTCGAACAGCCGCGCGGCCGTCGCCGACCTGGTCTCCAGCTCGGTGACCTGCCGCTGGAGTTCCTTCTCGGAGTAGTGCTGGGACATGGTCTCTCCATCCTCCCGCGGTCAGAACGAGAACGGGATGTAGCAGACGGCGGCGAGGACCACCGCGCCCCAGCCCAGCAGGGCCGGCTTGCGATACCAGGCGTCGTCGCCCGCGGCGGGCGGCTCGGACATGCCGGGCGAGGTGGTGCCGTACACCAGCCCCTGGAGTTCCTCTTCCGGCTTCGGCCGGGTGAACAGGGTGACGGCCACCATGACGACCGCGCCCGCGACGAACCCGGCGATCGCGGAGACGAAGTTGGCGCCCTGGTCGGAGGGGATGCCGATGATGCCCTGCTTGTAGATCCAGAAGTAGTTCACCATCGCGGCGGTCGTCCCGGCGACCAGGCCCCAGAAGCCGGACTTCATGGAGGCCCGCCTCCAGAACATGCCGATGATGAACACGACGAACATCGGGACGTTGAAGAAGGAGAACAGCGTCTGGAGGTAGCTCATGATGTTCGAGAACGACGCCGCCAGGAACGCCGTGCCGATCGAGGCGAGCACCCCGATCGCGGTGATGAGCCGCCCGAAGCGCACGTAGTAGCCGTCCTCGCGGTCCGTGACGACGTACTTCGCCCAGATGTCGGTGGTGAAGACGGTGTTGAACGACGACACGTTCGCCGCCATGCCCGCCATGAACGCGGCCAGCAGACCGGTCACCGCGATGCCCAGCACCCCGTTGGGCAGCAGTTGCTCCATCAGGTACGGGATGGCGTCGTTGTACTGCAGGTCGGAGCCGGAGGTGCCGATCTTCGGCACCAGCACGGCGGCGACCAGCCCCGGGATCATCACCAGGAAGACGATGAAGATCTTCGGGAAGGCGGCGATCAGCGGGGTGCGCTGGGCGGCGGAGAGGTTCTTCGCGGACAGCGCGCGCTGCACCTCGGCGAAGTTCGTCGTCCAGTAGCCGAAGGACAGCACGAAGCCGAGACCGAGGACGATGGTCAGCCAGTTCGCCCCGAGCGGGTTGTCGCTGCCGATGCCGGTGCCGCCCCAGGCGGTCGTGAAGTCGGCGCCGTGGGACTTCGTGAGCGAGTCGGTCAGACCGTCCCAGCCGCCGACGCTCTTCAGGCCCAGCACGGTGATCGGGATGAGCGCGGCGAGAATGACGAAGAACTGCAGCACTTCGTTGTAGATCGCCGAGGACAGACCGCCGAGCGTGATGTACGCGAGCACGAAGAAGCCCGCGACGACGATGGCCACCCATTCGGGCCAGCCGAGCAGCGCCTCGACGACGATCGCGAGGGCGTACAGGTTGACGCCGGCGATGAGGATGGCGGCGAAGGCGAACAGGACCGAACTGAGCAGGTGGGCCGCCTTGTCGAAGCGCAGCAGCAGGAACTCGGGGACCGAGCGGACCTTGGAGCCGTAGTAGAACGGCATCATCACCAGGCCCAGGAAGACCATCGCGGGGATGGCGCCGATCCAGTACCAGTGCGTGGTGTAGACGCCGTACTGCGCGCTGTTGGCGGCCATGCCGAGGATCTCGGTGGCGCCGAGGTTGGCGGCGATGAAGGCGAG
>DASTDN010000369.1:0-3037 GCA_035710365.1 Streptomyces sp.
GCGGCGGCCACTCCCTGCTCGCCGGCCGGCTCGTCAACCGCGTCCGCGGCGCCCTCGGCGTCCAGCTCGGCATCCGCGACCTGTTCCTCGCCCCCACCCCCGCCGCACTGCACCGCCGCCTCACCGAGACCGCGGACGCGGGCACGGCCGGCCGGCCCGCCCTGACCGCCGTGCCGGCCGCCGAACGCCCCACGCCGCTGCCGCTGTCCGCGGCCCAGCGCGCCCTGTGGCTGCTCGGCCGCATCGAGGGCACCTCCGCCCGCTACAACGCGCCGCTCGTGCTCCGCCTCGACGGCGTACCCGACCGGCGGGCCCTGACCGCCGCCCTCGCGGACCTCCGCGAACGGCACGAGGTGCTGCGCACCGTGTACGGGGCCGAGGAGGGCGAGCCGTACCAGCGGATCCTGCCCGCCGCCCCCTCGCCCGGCACGCTGCCCGAGTGGGAGGAGTGCCCGGCCGCCGGCACCGACGCGCGGGTGGCCGCCTTCGGCCGCGAACAGCTCGACCTCGCCGCCGGAGGACCCCTGCGGGCCCGGGTGTTCCTGCCGGGCGACGGCACGGCCGTCCTGGTGCTGCTCGTACACCACATCGCCACCGACGGCTGGTCCCTCGCGCCCCTGCTGAGCGACCTCGGCGAGGCCTACCGGGCACGCCTCGCCGGCCGCGCCCCGCAGTGGCGGGCCCTGCCCGTGCAGTACGCCGACTTCGCCCTCTGGCAGCGCGACCTGCTCACCGGACCCGCCCACGAACGGCTGCTCGCGTTCTGGCGGCAGGCCCTCGACGGCCTGCCCCCGCGCACCGACCTGCCCCACGACCGCCCCCGCCCCGCCGAGCCCACCGGCCGGGGAGCGGCCGTCACCGCGACCCTCGACGCCGGCACCCACCGCGCGCTGGCCGCACTGGCCCGCGAACGCCGCGCCAGCCTCTTCATGGTGGCCCGCGCCGCACTGGCCGCGGCGCTGTCGGCCGCCGGCGCCGGAACGGACCTCGCCGTCGGCACCCCCGCCGCGGGCCGCTCCCACCAGGACCTGCACGACCTGGTCGGCTGCTTCGTCAACTCCCTGGTGCTGCGCGCCGACCTGTCCGGCGACCCGTCGGCCGGTGAGCTGGTCGACCGGGTCAGGGACGCAGACCTGGCCGCCTTCGACCACCAGGACCTGCCCTTCGACCTCCTCGTGGAGACGCTCGCCCCACCGGACCGGGCCCTCGGCGAACACCCCTTCTTCCAGGTGATGCTCACCGTGCAGGAGGCGCCCGCCGAGCGCGTCGCGCTGGGCGGGCTCACCGCCGACGCCACCAGCACCGACCTGGGCGCCGCCAAGTTCGACCTCGCCTTCCACTGCGCCGTGCGCCGCGCGCCGGACGGCGGGGCCGCCGGACTCGACCTGCACCTGCAGTACGCCCGCGACCTGTTCGACGAGGACACGGCCCACACCCTGCTGGAGATCTTCACCCGCGCCCTGCGGGCCCTCACCCGGGGCGCGGAGACGCGGCTGTCGCAGATGCCGCTGGTCACGGCCGAGGAGGAGCGGGCCTTCTCCGCCCGCCGCACGGCGCTCACGGCGACGGCCGCCACCCGTCCGGCGGCGCCCGCCGCCGCGCCCCCCGCCGACACCCGCGTGGAGATCCTCACCGCCCTGTTCGCCGAGGCCCTCGGCCGGGACGAGGAGTTCACCGCCCACAGCAACTTCTTCAAGTCCGGCGGGCACTCCCTGCTCGCCGGGAAACTCGCCAACCGGGTCCGGTCCGTCCTCGGCGTCGAGGCCGGCATCCGCGACCTGTTCCTCGCCCCCACCCCGGCGGCGCTCCACAAACGGCTCGCCGGGAACGGCGGCGGCGCCCCCGTCCGGCCCGCGCCCACCGCGACACCCCCCGACCGGCGCCCCGAACGGCTGCCCCTGTCGTACGCACAGCGCCGGCTGTGGTTCGTCGACCAGTTGCAGGGACCCTCCGCCACCTACAACATCGCCCTCGTCCGGCGACTGGACCGGCCCCTCGACCCGATGACCCTGGCCGACGCGCTCGCCGACCTCGCCGAACGGCACGAGGTGCTGCGCACGGTGTACGGCACCGAGGGCGGCGAGCCCTACCAGCACGTGCTGGCGGAGGCCCGCCCGCACCTCGAACTGGGCCGGCCCGCCGACGTCGCGGCCGCCGTGGACGCCGCCGCCGGGCACGTCTTCGACCTGGCCCGGGACATCCCGCTGCGCGCCTGGCTGTTCCTCCCGCAGGGCGAGGGCCCGCAGACCCTGGTGCTGCTCCTGCACCACATCGCCGCCGACGGCTGGTCCACCGGGCCGCTGCTGGCCGACCTGTCCGCCGCCTACGAGGCGCGCGCGGCGGGCCGCGCCCCGGACGGGCCCGCGCTGCCCCTGCAGTACGCCGACTACACCCTGTGGCAGCACGGCCTGCTCGCCGGCGGGGGAGCCGACCGCGACCTGGAGTTCTGGGAGGGCGCCCTCAAGGGCATGCCCCCGCTGACCGACCTGCCGACCGACCGGCCCCGGCCCGCGCTGCCCTCCGGGCGCGGCGCGCTCACCGGCTTCACCGTGTCCGCCGCCACCCACCGGGCGCTCGCCCGCACGGCACGGGCCCGCGGCGCGACCCTCTTCATGGCCGTGCAGGCCGCCCTCGCCGCGTCCCTGACCCGGCTCGGCGCGGGCACCGACCTCGCGATCGGCACGGCCGTCGCGGGACGCCCCGACGAGGCGCTGTCCCCCCTGGTCGGCTTCTTCGTCAACACCCTGGTGCTGCGCACCGACACCTCCGCCGACCCCGACTTCGGGACGCTGCTGGAACGGGTCCGCGACACCGGCCTGGCCGCCTACGACCACCAGGACCTGCCCTTCGACCTGCTGGTGGAGCACCTCAACCCGCACCGCTCCTCCGCGCACCACCCGCTGGTGCAGGTCGTGCTCCGCCTCGACACCCTCGCGGGCACGGCCCCCGCACCGGCCGGCCCGCTGTCCGGCACGGAGCCCGCGCACCGGTCGGGGACCGCCAAGTCGGACCTGACGTTCGCGCTGACGGAACAGCC
>DASTDN010000370.1:0-2020 GCA_035710365.1 Streptomyces sp.
AGGGCCCCGGCCGGAACCGTGGGCGACGCGCGGTTCGTTCTGAGACCGGGAGAGCGGCAGAAACCGCGAAGGAGGCGACGCCCATGTCGAAGAACGCCCAAATCGCCGCAGGTGGTGTGGCGGCGGCCGGGCTCATCCTGCTGATCTGGCTGCCCTGGTGGGCCGTACTCCTGATCGTCCTGGGAGTCCCGGCCGCCGCGTACCTCATGCTCGACCCCTCCCAGCGGCGCAGGCTGCGCCGCGTCCGCCGCAGGGAGATAGGCCGCTGACGCGCCGGTCAGCCGCGCCGTGTCGAAGCGGTGTCGTCCAGGGCGCAGGAGTTCACCACGTCGCCGTTCGCGGGCCTGCTCACCGTGTGGTCCGCGGGCGGCGGGGTGCCCCGCTCCACCCAGGCGGTCAGCGCGTCGAACGCCGACCGGTGGCAGGGCAGGATCGGCCGCAGCCGGTCGGGGTGGGTGTCGTACAGCCCGTCGACATGCGTACCTCCCTCGATGCCGTAATAGCGGTGCAGCCGGCCCCGCCCGGCCCCGTCCACCATGCGCGCGTACACGTCGGAGTCGGCGGCCTTGGGCAGCAGCGCGTCCAGATCTCCGTGCAGCGTGATCAACGGCTTCCCGATGCGGCCCGTCAACGCCACCCGGGACACGGCACGGTGCACGGCGCCGGGACGCGACGCGTAGTCGTACGTCGCGTCGGACGCGCAGGGCGCCAGGATCTCCTCCAGCGTCCCCCCGGCGGAGGCGCCGGGGCACGCGGTGTCGTACGCCGGGTCGAACTCCGCGCGGTAGATCTTCTGCGTGAGACCCCAGTAGGCCCTCTCGTGGTACGGCCACAGGAACTCCGACCCGCGCGCGAAGCCCGCCGCGTACAGGTCCTCGTCCCCGCCCGTGCCCTGCATCCGCGCGACCGTCGCCGGCAGCGACGTGAGCAGGCTGGGGCCGTGCGTGGTCCACAGGGCGCCCTCCCAGTCCACGCCGCCGTCGTACAGCTCCGGGTGGTTCTCCAACTGCCAGCGGGTGAGGTAACCGCCGTTGGAGACACCGGTGACGTACGTCCGTCGCGGAGCGTGCCCGTAGCGCTGGGCCACCACCCGCCGTGCCGCCCGCGTCAGCTCCGTGGTGCGCGTGTTCCACTCGGCGACCGCGTCGCCGGGCCGGTCGCCGTCCCGGTAGAAGTCCGTCCCGCTGTTCCCCTTGTCCGTGGCGGCGTAGGCGAAGCCGCGCGCCAGCACCTGATCGGAGATCGCCTTGTCCGTCGCGTACTGCTTGCGGGTCCCCGGCGCGCCCGTGACGACCAGACCGCCGTTCCAGCGCTCGGGCAGCCGGATCACGAACTGCGCGTCGTGCTTCCAGCCGTGCGTGGCGTTGAAGTGGGAGGTGTCGGGGAAGTAGCCGTCGATCTGGATCCCCGGCACCCCGGACGGAAGGCGGGTGCCGGCGGCCGTGAGGCCGGCCTGGTCGGCCGGGTCGGTGTGGGGCGTGCCGGCGAGACCCGTCGTGGTCAGGTCGGGCAGACAGGCGCTCTGCTGATGGGCCGCGCCCGGTACGCGCAAGGGTTTGTGGGTGGCGCAGGAGGCCTCGCCGGCGGATGCGGCAGCGGCAGGCGCCGGACCGGTGAGAGCCGCCACGGTCAGGACGGCAGCGGTGAGCGGAACACCTGGGGACAGACGCATCGGGGCCTCCGGGGCGGGGAGATCGGGGCGATCGGGAGCTCGGACGGGCGGGAGGGACGGGGGTGAGGGCGGGGCCGGGGTGGGGCGGAGAGGACTGGCAGGGGGCAGACGGAAGGGGGTGGGCAGGCGCGGTGCGGCGGGTTGACGGACGTTGGCGGCAGGCTGGAGCAGGGAGCAGGGAGCAGGGAGCAGGGAGCAGGGAGCAGGGAGCACGGAGAAGGAGTCGGGAGGGCCCGCAGCGGAACAGGTTGAGCCGGTGCGGCTGAGAACTGCCCCATGGTGCGGTGTACTTGTCGCCGCATCCATGGGTTGGCGCCACATGGAATCGCATCGCTGCATGAGGGCTCA
>DASTDN010000371.1:0-4388 GCA_035710365.1 Streptomyces sp.
TGCACCATGTCGGTGAGGGTGATCGACCACATGCCGCCGAGCGTCGAGTACGCGACGACGATCGAGCCGCCGAGGACGATCGCGAGGGTGCGGTTCATGTCGAACAGCACGTCGAAGATCGTGGCGTACGCGATGGTCGAGGTGACCGCGAGCATCAGCGTGTACGCCCACATGACCACGCCCGAGATCACGCCGGCCCGGCCGCCGTAGCGCAGGTCCAGCATCTCGGAGACGGTGTAGACCTTCAGGCGGGCGATGCGGGCGGAGAAGAACACGGAGAGGGCGAGCAGGCCGAGGCCGATGGCGAAGACCATCCACGCGCCGGACAGCCCGTACTGGTAGCCGAGGCCCACGCCGCCGATGGTGGACGCGCCGCCGAGGACGATGGCGGCCATGGTGCCGGAGTACATGGCCGGTCCGAGGCGGCGGCCCGCCACCAGGAACTCGCTCTTGGACCGGGCGCGGCGCATGCCCCACCAGCCCATGGCCAGCATGGCGGCCAGATAGACGACGATCACGGCGTAGTCGACGGCCATGAGGGGGCCTCCTTCGCGCATCGCGCGCTTCTCGGGGCGTGCCGCACGCTTCTCGGATGTGCCGTGCGGTCGGACCGACCCTAGGTGGCCGGAAAGCGACTGCGAAGTGTACGTTTCCTCCATTCCGAGCGAGAGGCATGGAGGAAATGCACAGCACGCGCAGCGGGCCCGTGCCCACCGTGCCGCCCACACCCCCCGTCGCCCTGTCCGCGCTGCTGGCCCGCGAGGACCTCGGGCTGCGCCGGATCGCCGGGCCGGACGACCCGGGCACCGCCGTGCACTGGGCGCACACCTCGGAGATGGCGGACCCGTACCCGTACCTGCTGGGCGGCGAGCTGCTGCTGACGGCGGGCGTGCACGTCCCGGACCCCGCCCCGGCCGACTACTTCGACGGCTACGCCGCCCGGGTCGTCGCGGCGGGCGGCGCGGCCCTCGGCTTCGGCCTGGCGCCGGTGCACGACACGGTGCCGCCCGCGCTGGTCGCGGCCTGTGAGCGGCACGGGCTGCCGCTGCTGGAGGTGCCGCGCCGCACCACGTTCTCGGGCGTGGCCCGCGCGGTCTGGCAGTTGATGGCGCAGGCCCGGCTCGCCGAGCTGCGGCACGTCACCGAGGCCCAGCGGAGTCTGGCGGCGGCCGCGTCCCGCCCGGACCCGGTGCCGTCCGTGCTGCACCGGCTGGCCCGCCACCTGGGCGGCCGGGCCGTGCTGTACGGCGCCGAGGGCACGGAGATCGCGGCGGCGGGCCGCCCGGCGGACGAGCGGACGCGGCGGGCGCTGGCGGAGCTGGCCGAGGTGGTCCGGCCCGCGCCGCCGGGCGCCCCCTCCGGCCCGTCCTCCGCCACCGACACCACCCCCGGCGGCCATCTCGCCGCCTACGCCCTCGGCGAGGCGGGCGCCGGGCGCGGCTTCGTCCTCGGCGTCGTCGCGCCGCGCCGGGAGGCGGGGGACCACACCGTCGCCTCCGTCGCCGCCGTCCTGCTGTCGCTGCTGACCGGCGAGCGGCGGAGCGGCACGGGGGCGGCCCGCTCCGCCGCGCTCGTACGGCTGCTGCTCGGCGCCCGGCCCGAGGAGGTGACGCCGCTCCTCGCCCCGCGCGGCCCGGACGACGGGCGGTGGCGCGTCGTCCACGCCCGCCCCGACACCCCCGCCGCGCCCGACGCCCTCGCCGCCGCGGCGCTCGGCGACGCCCTCGGCTCCCCGCTCGTCGACCCGGCCGGGGAGACCGTACGCGTCGTGCTGGGACCGCGGACGGAACCGGCCGCCCCGGAGCCGTGTCCCGGCTGGATCCTCGGTGTCAGCGCCCCCGTCGGCCCGCGCGACCTGCCCCTCGCCGACGCCCAGGCGGCCGGCGCGCTGGGCCGGGCCCGCGCCACCCGCACCGCGCTGGCCCGGCACGGCGACGACCGCGCGGGCGGCCTGGCGGCCCTGGTCCCGCCGGACGAGGCCGAGGCGCACGCCCGCGCCCTGCTCGCGCCGATCAGCGGCACGCCCGCGCTCACCGAGACGCTGCGCGTCTGGCTGTCCCTGCACGGCGGCTGGGACCGCACCGCCGTCGCCCTGTCCGTGCACCGCAACACCGTGCGCCAGCGCGTCGCCCGCTGCGCGGCGCTCCTCGCGGCCGACCTCGACGACCCGGACGTCCGCATGGAACTGTGGTTCGCCCTGCGCCGGACCGGGCCCGCGCGGACACCCGCGCCGGCACCGGCCGAAAACACGTGACCCGCGTCCCAGCGGGCGACATCGCGGGGCCACGTGTCAGTGGCCTGCCCCACAATGGATCCATGCCGATACCCGGGACACCCAGCCGCGCCGAACTGCTCGGACACCTCGTCAGGACCCGTATCGCGGGCGACGTCGCCACGCCGCGCGAGAACAACCTCTCGCACTACCGGAAGCTCGCCAACGGCGACCGCCACTACTGGCTCGGCCTGGAACTCGGCGACCGCTGGAGCGACGAACAGGACGTCCTCGCGGTGATGGCGGAGCGCGCCGGGGTCAACGACGACCCCGGGCACCGGTTCGGGCAGGACACCATCGACCCCGAGCTGACCGTGGCCGGTCTGGAGCGCCTGGCGGGGCGGCTGCGCAAGGCGGCGGACGGCGGGCAGCGCGTGCTGTTCGCGACCGGCCACCCGGGCGGACTGCTGGACGTGCACCGCGCCACGGCCGCCGCGCTGCGCGCCGCGGGCTGCGAGATCGTGGTGATCCCGGACGGCCTGACCACGGACGAGGGGTACGTGATGCAGTTCGCGGACGTGGCGGTGCTGGAGCACGGCGCCACGCTGTGGCACACGCACTCCGGTGAGCCGATGAAGGCCGTCCTGACCGCCCTGGAGCGCGAGGGCCGCCCGCTGCCGGACCTGGTGGTGGCCGACCACGGCTGGGCGGGGTACGCCGGTCAGCACGGCGTGGACTCCGTGGGCTACGCCGACTGCAACGACCCGGCGCTGTTCCTCGCCGAGTCCGAGGGCACCGTCCAGGTGACGGTCCCCCTGGACGACCACGTGGCGAGCCCCCGCCACTACGACCCGATGACGGCGTATCTGCTCTCGGAGGCGGGCCTCACCGCCTGACCGGCCCCGAGTCGTGGGCGGGGGGGCTTTGGGGAACCGTGCCGCGCGGGCGACACCCCGGGTCCCGCCCGCCGGGCCGTGCCGCCCCCGGCCGCGGGTCCCCGGCCGTGCCCCCTCAGGGCAGGCGGGGGACGCGCACCACGCCTTCCTGGATCACCGAGACGGCGAGCCTGCCGTCGCGGGTGTGGATGCGGGCCTGGCCGAGGCCCCGCCCGCCGTGCGCCGACGGCGACTCCTGGTCGTACAGCAGCCATTCGTCGGCGCGGAACGGGCGGTGGAACCACATCGCGTGGTCCAGCGAGGCCCCCACCACGTCACCGACGGCCCAGCCTCCCCGGCCGTGCGCGAGCAGCACCGAGTCCAGCAGGGTCATGTCGGAGACGTACGTGGCGAGGACGACGTGCAGCAGCGGGTCGTCGGCGAGTCTGCCGTGGGTGCGGAACCACACCTGCGAGTGCGGCTCGCGCGCCTGGCCGAAGCGGCCGTACGGCGGGTCGTCCACGTGGCGCAGGTCGACCGCCGCGCGTGCCTCGACGAGGCGTTCCACGACCCCCGGGTCGAGGTGCGGACAGCCGCGCAGCCGCTCCTCGGAGGTGGGCAGCGTCTCCGGGTCGGGCGCCGGCGGCATCGGCGCCTGGTGGTCGAGGCCCTCCTCGTACGTCTGGAAGGACGCCGACAGGCCGAAGATCGGCTTGCCGTGCTGGACGGCGACGACGCGGCGGGTGGTGAAGGAGCGGCCGTCACGGAGGCGGTCGACGTCGTAGACGATGGGCGCGCCGGGGTCGCCGGGGCGCAGGAAGTACGCGTGCAGGGAGTGCGGCAGCCGGTCGGCCGGGACGGTGCGGCCCGCGGCGACCATGGCCTGGGCGGCGACCTGGCCGCCGAAGACGCGCGGGACGACGGAGGGCCGGGACCGGCCGCGGAAGATGTCCTGCTCGATCCGCTCCAGGTCGAGCAGATCGAGCAGGTCCTGCAGTGCTTGGCTCACGGCGGTGCGGGCCCTCGTCCCTGCGGCCCCTTACAGGCCCATGTCCTTGGCGATGATCGTCTTCATGATCTCGCTGGTGCCGCCGTAGATGCGGTTGACGCGGTTGTCCGCGTACAGGCGGGCGATCGGGTACTCGTTCATGTAGCCGTACCCGCCGTGGAGCTGGAGGCAGCGGTCGATGACGCGGTGGGCGACCTCGGTGCAGAACAGCTTGGCGGAGGCGGCCTCGGCCGGGGTCAGCTCGCCCGCGTCGAGGGCCTCGGTGGCGCGGTCGGCGACGGCCTCGGCGGCG
>DASTDN010000372.1:0-8672 GCA_035710365.1 Streptomyces sp.
TCGCGCTGCACGAGCCGATCGGCAAGGCGGTGCGCTACAGGGCGTACGACGAGAAGACCGACACGGGCGTGGAGTTCCCGGCCGACGAGCAGATCCCGATGGCCGAGGACACCGTGTTCGACCTGGCCTCGGTGTCGAAGCTGTTCACGTCGATCCTCGCCGTCCAGCAGATCGAACGCGGCAAGCTGGTCCTGGAGGAGCGGGTCGCGGCCTACGTGCCCGAGTTCGGCCGGGCCGGCAAGCAGGACGTCACGGTCCGTCAGCTCCTCACGCACACCTCGGGCTTCCGCGCCTGGATCCCGCTCTACAGCGCGCCCACCCACGAGGAGCGTGTCCAGCGCGTCTACGACGAGACCCTGCTGAACCCGCCTGGCACCGCCTACCTGTACTCCGACCTGAACCTGATCTCCCTGCAACTGGTCCTGGAGCGCGTCACCGGCCGCACCCTGGACACACTGCTGCGCGAGGAGATCACCGGCCCGCTCGGCATGCGGGGCACCCGCTACAACCCGCCCGCGTCCTGGAAGCCGCGCATCGCCGCGACCGAGGACTCGCGCAAACCCTGGTCGGGCCTCGACCGGGGCCTGGTGTGGGGCGAGGTGCACGACGAGAACGCCTTCAGCCTGGGCGGGGTGGCAGGGCACGCCGGGGTGTTCTCCCGGGCGTGGGACCTCGCGGTGCTGGGCCGGACCCTGCTCAACGGCGGCGCCTACGGCCGGGCGCGCATCCTGCGGCCGGAGTCGGTGGAGCTGATGTTCACCGACTTCAACACCGCCTTCCCGGGCGACGAGCACGGCCTCGGCTTCGAGCTGTACCAGCACTGGTACATGGGCGCGATGGCGACGCCGCGCACCGCGGGCCACACCGGCTTCACCGGCACCGTGCTGGTCCTGGACCCGACGACCGACTCGTTCCTGGTGGTGCTCGGCAACTCGGTGCACCCGGTGCGCAGCTGGCGCTCGGGCTCGGCGCCCCGGGTGGCCGCGGCGACCAACCTCGCGCGGGCGGTCCCGGTGCGTCCCGCGCACGGCCGGTCCGCCTGGTACTCCGGGATGGCGAGCGCCACGGCCGCCACGCTCACGCTGCCCGCGCTGGACACCTCGGCGGGTGACGCGCGGCTGGAGTGCTCCCTGTGGTGGGACACCGAACCGTCGGCGGACGCGCTCGTGCTGGAGGCCGCCGCGGACGGAGACGACACCTGGCAGCCGGTGCCGTTCACGACGAAGCGCCCGGGGCGGGAGCCGCAGGAGCAGCCGTCCGGCTCCGTCACCGGCTGGTCGGGGCGCGTCTGGCACCGCCTCACCGCCGACCTGCCGGCCGCCCACCGCCTCACGCTGCGCTGGCGGTACACGACGGACCGGCTGTACGTGGGCCGCGGCGTCTACGTCGACGGGGTACGCGTCCGGTCGGCGGGCGACGTGCTGTTCGCCGACGCCCGCCCGGCGGACGCGGCGCGCGTCGAGACGGCGGGATGGACGGCGTCGGCGGACTGACGGACTCCCGGGGAAGGGCTGTGACGGGCCCGCCCCGGGGATGTGGGAGAGGGGTCCCGGGGCGGGTGAGGATGCGTGGAGGCCTCACCCGCCCACTGCCGTCCGGTGCCTTCGCCCCCGCCCGTCAGCCGGTGGCCTCCGCCGGTCCCCGCACGCCGCCCGCCTCCGTCGCCTCCAGTACCGCCATGGCCGCGTTGTGGCCGGGCACGCCGCTGACACCGCCGCCGCGTACGGCCCCCGCCCCGCACAGGAGCACGTTCGGGTGCCGGGTCTCGACGCCCCAGCGGCCGGTGCCGTCCTGGGCGTACGGCCAGGACAGCTCGCGGTGGAAGATGTTGCCGCCGGGCAGCCCGAGGTCGCGCTCCAGGTCGAGCGGGGTCTTCGCCTCGATGCAGGGCCGCCCGTCCGCGTCGGTCGCCAGGCAGTCGGCGAGGGGCTCGGCCAGATGGGCGTCGAGCTGGGCGAGCGTCGACTCCAGCAGTTCCTCGCGCACGCCGTCGTTGTCGTGGTCGAACAGCCGGGCCGGGGTGTGCAGCCCGAACAGGGTGAGGGTGTGGAAGCCCTGCTCGGCCAGGCCGGGCCCGAGGATCGTCGGGTCGGTGAGGGAGTGGCAGTAGATCTCGGAGGGCGGCGCGTCGGGCAGCCGGCCGGCCGCGGCCTGGGCGTGGGCGACAGCGAGCTGCTCGTAGCCCTCGGCGATGTGGAAGGTGCCGGCGAAGGCCTCGCGCGGGTCGACCGACGCGTCGCGCAGCCGCGGCAGCCGCTTGAGCAGCATGTTCACCTTGAGCTGGGCGCCCTCGGCGGGCTGCGGCGGCGTGTCGCCGGTGAGGGCGGCCAGTTCGCGGGGCGAGGCGTTCACCAGGACGTGCCGGGCGGCGACGGTGCCCTCGGAGTCCGCGGTGCGGTAGGCGACCTCGGCCGAGCGGCCGTCGGAGTCGATCCGTACGGCCTCGTGGCCGGTCACGATCTCGGCGCCCGCCGAGCGTGCCGCGGCGGCGAGGGCGTCGGTGAAGGCGCCCATGCCGCCGACGGGGACGTCCCAGTCGCCCGTGCCCCCTCCGATGACGTGGTAGAGGAAGCACCGGTTCTGGGCGAGTGACGGGTCGTGGGCGTCGGAGAACGTGCCGATCAGGGCGTCGGTGAGGACCACGCCCCGGACGAGGTCGTCGGTGAAGCGCTCCTCGATCACGGCACCGACGGGCTCCTCGAACAGGGCCCGCCAGGCATCCTCGTCGTCGACGCGGCGGCGCAGCTCGTCCCGGGTGGGCAGCGGCTCGGTGAGGGTCGGGAAGACCCGCCGGGCGACGTGGCCGGTCATGGCGTAGAAGCGACGCCAGGCCTCGTACTCGCGGTCCGAGCCGGTGAGCCGGGCGAAGGCCTCTCTGGTCCGCCGCTCGCCGCCGCCGACCAGGAGCCCGGTCGGCCGGCCGTCGCGTTCGGCGGGGGTGTACGAGGAGACGGTGCGGGTGCGCAGCCGGAAGTCCAGGCCCAGATCGCTCACGATCTTGGCGGGCAACAGGCTGACCAGGTACGAGTAGCGGGACAGGCGGGCGTCGACCCCGGCGAACGGCTGGGTGGAGACGGCGGCGCCGCCGGTGCGGTCCAGTCGCTCCAGCACCAGCACCGACTGCCCGGCGCGGGCCAGGTAGGCGGCGGCGACGAGTCCGTTGTGTCCGGCGCCGACGATCACGGCGTCATAGGTGCGGTGCGCTGCGTGTGCGGTCATGGCTCTTGCTAACACGTGATGATCCACGTCGGCCAGAGGTGGGGGGTGCGTGGGGCAGGAGGGGTGCGTGGTGTGGCCGGTGGCGCACCAGCCACGCACACGTCCCGCTTCGGTGGTGTATCAGGAGCCGGCCGTCGCGATCCTCCTTCACACGGCCCGGTCCTGGGGCGCACACGGGTGGGGGGACGCCGATGCGGCATGGAACGCGCGCTGTCTTCGGAGCAGCGATCCTGCTGGCGGCGGCCGCGGTGGCCGGCTCGGGTGGTGCAGAGGGCTGGGCGAGCCCGTCCGCGTCCCGCGTGCCTGTCCCACCCGCCGCACCGGCTCCCTCGCCTCCGGCCCTGCCGGAGGCCGGCATCTGGGTCCACACCGCCCTGACAACGTCGGTGGCGTCGGGCGCCGACGCACCCGGCCCCCGAGGGCCGATGCTGGTCGACTTCTGGCCGGCCGGCGCCGCCTACGCCTACGCCTGGGAGACCCGGGACCGGCGGTGGTGTTCCGCGTCGATCCGTGCGGGCCGGTACATCCTGTCGGGCTGCACCCTCGCCCCCACGGCCGTCGGAGACTCCAGAGGGGTGCACTGGCTCGACGT
Source organism: Streptomyces sp. (assembly GCA_035710365.1). Lineage (GTDB taxonomy): Bacteria > Actinomycetota > Actinomycetes > Streptomycetales > Streptomycetaceae > Streptomyces. The sequence goes on from DASTDN010000372.1 coordinate 3,812, forward strand.
CCTCTTCACCCGTGGTGTGGTGTACCTCTTCGGCGTCGACAACCAGCAGGTGAACTCGGTGACCTTTGGTGGGAAACCCCTGAAGGCCCGTCGGGTCGGCACCGTCGCGCACGGGGCCCGGACGCTGTACGCCGTGCGATCCGCGGACTACGTGAAGGGCAGCGTCGTGTTCTCGCTGAGCCACGACGGCACGACCTCCGAGGCCTCGGTCGACCTCGACGGCGTCGACGACGGCGTCGGCGACCGCACCTGCTACGCCGCCCCCTAGGGAGCCGTGGCCCGTCTGCCGCCGTAGTACAACGCCTTCCCGCTCCTCGTACGGGCCTTCCCCCTGGGCGTCACCGGCGGGGTCCTCGCCGTGATCGTCGCGTTGTCAGTGGTCGGGGATAGGTTCTTCCCAAGTCCCGCCGCTCTGGCGTGGATCTTCCTTTGTGCTGCCGTTGAGGAGTGGTGCGTTGTCAGGCTGGGAGAGGTCGAGCACGGCGCGGGTGGTGTCACCCGCGCGGCCGCGGAAGCTCGCCAAGGTCCCGTTCGTCGAGCTCGCCGACGGGCGCTTGCAGGGGGTGGTGTCCAGCGGTTCGGACATCGCGCGGGTCTACGTCTCGTCGGTGGCGGCGAAGACGTACGCGTACGCGTGCAGCACGAACAACAACCGGCCGTGCGGGGGTGCCCGGGGGTCGTACTGCAATCACATCAGGGCGATGGTGGGTGAGGCGGTGCTGCAGTACGGCGCCGAGCGCGTCGCCCGTTATCTGCGGGTCGACACCGGGGAGCAGGAGGCGAGCGCCGCGCTGCTCACCACGGCGATGACCGCCACGCGCCCGCCGCAGGGCGACTCCGGCGCCGCGGCGCAGGTGTTCAGCCGGTTCCTGCGGCACCTCGCCTACCTGGAACTGGCGCCGACGACCGCCCCGTTGCCCGAGATGCAGTGGTTCCCGCCGACCGGGGCGGTGGCGTGATGCGCGCGGACCTGCTGACCGAGCCCGTGGAGGGGCTCGCCGAGGCGCTCGCGGCCGTCGACGCCTTCGACGGCGCCCTCGTCGGCGGGCTGCTGCGGCCCGGGCCGGCGCAGGGCGCCGCCCTGGCGGAGCTCGCCGGCGCCGTCGCCGGGACACCGCTGGCCGAGCGGGTCGCCGAGGCCGCCGGGAAGGCGGCGGCCGGAGCCGCGGACGAGGACCACTTCCTGTCCCTGGCCGCCGCGCGCACGGCCCTGCTGGGTTCGGCGCACGACGCGCTGGCCGAGCGGGCCGGGGAGGCCGCGGGACGGGCCTGGGGCACGGAACCCGGACCCGCCGCCGGTGAGCCGCACGGGGCGAACCTGCTGGCCGCGGCCCGGTCCTGGCTGGCCGATCTGGCGCGCGCCGGATGGCGGGGCATGGACCACGACGTGGTGTCCGGCGCGGCCCAGGTGGTCTCCGCGATGCTGCCGGACCCGGCGCTGCGCCGGGTCGCCACGCTCCTCGACGGGTTCGCGGCCGAGCTGGCCGCGTCCTGTCCCGGTGCCGCACTGGAACGGGTGCCGGAGCGCCGCTGGGCCGACCTGTGGTCCCGCGCGATGCTGCTGACCGTGCCGGGCGCGGCGGGCCTGCCCGGGACCGCGCCCGCCACGGGACGGCTGCTGCCGCTCGGCGTGGACCTGCACGAACACGCCACGGCCGTGCAGGCGCAGGTCCACGCGGTGTTCGAGCCCGCGGACGGCGGCACGCCCCGGCTGGTCCGGGCGAGCGTGTCCGCGCCGAAACCGGACTCCGTGGTCGGCGCCGGGCTGTGGCAGTTGCTGCGCCCGCACATGTCGCTGCTGGCCGCGGTGAGCGAGGGCCGGGCGGTGGAACTGACCGGCATGCCGCTCACCGCGGAGGGGGACCTGGTGTGGAGCGACGAGCACGCGCGCGGTGGTGAACCCGCCGACGCCTTCGCCACGGCGCGCGTGGCCCTGCCCACCGCCACGGCCGCGCCTCCCGCGCCACTGGACCGGCATCCGGCGCGTATCGCGGTGCCCGTCTTCCTGGAGGGGTACGCCGTCGCCGCCGGGTCCGCCGAGGACGGGGAGGACGGCCTCCTGTTCGACTTCGCGGGGTGCACCGTCGCCGTGGACACCGACCGCGTTCCGGCAGCCGGTCCGCTGACGCCGCAGGCGGTCGCCAAGTCCGCTGCGTGCATCGGGCTGCTGCGCTGGGACGCCGGGGTGTTCACCGTGCAGCCGCTGGCCGTGGAGACGGCCGTCCGTAAGAAGGCCGTCACGGTGCACGCGGGCGCGTGGGCCGGCGGCACCGCCGACAAGGCCGGTGTCAAGGCGGAGAAGGCCGCGACCGACGCGGTGGCCGTACTGCGGGAACGGGCGGGGAGGTTGCTGCGGAAATGACAGGGGACATCACGCAGGTGACACCGGGCGGGCCCGACGGCCGGGGTGTCGGGCCCGGTGAGGCCCCGGGGGAGGCTACGGGCGTCGGTCAGCTCAGCGGCGCGGGCGTCCTTACCGGCCCGGCCGGCCCCGTCGCCGATCCGGACGCCAACCGTCGGCAGGTGCTGTACTGGCGGCTCCTCGCCCGCCTCTTCGACCAGGAGGAGCAGGCCACGCTGGAGTCGTCCGGCCTCGCCGTCGTCGAGGACATCGGGCTGCCCGCGGCGCTCCTCGACCCGGGGGCGTCCGTCGACTCCGTGGTGCAGCGCCATCCGGAGCTGGCGGCCGAGTTCGACGGGCTCATGACGCCGGACGCCGACGCGGACCGCGACCGGGAGGCGGAGGTGCGTCGGGCCGCCCTGGTGTCGAAGGTGCTGCTCAACGTCTTCTCGTCCGGCACCGGCACGGTCACCGCGGGACAGCTCTCGCGCTGGCAGTCCGACGCGGGCTGGCTGGAGCGAGCCCTCGGCTGCCACCCGGGCGAGCTGCGCGGCGGCCGCGCGGGCTCGGGCGGCGGCCGGGGTGCCGGGCCCGCCGGTACCGGAGGCGGCGGCCGGACACCCGACCTGAGCCGGCTGATCCCGGCGATCGGCCCCGAGCTCGGCTCGATCGAGGCGGACCTGGTCCGGCGGATGCGGCTGCGCGAGGTGCTCGCCGACCCGCAGCTCGCCGCACGGCTCACACCGAGCATGTCGCTGATCGAGCAGTTGCTGAGGGACAAGGACAACCTGTCGGGTGTGGCCCTCGCCAACGCCAAGGCGCTGATCCGCCGGTTCGTGGACGAGGTCGCCGAGGTGCTGCGCACCCAGGTGGAGAAGACGTCCGTGGGCGCCCTGGACCGGTCGGTGCCGCCGAAGCGGGTGTTCCGCAACCTCGACCTCGACCGCACCATCTGGAAGAACCTCACCAACTGGGACCCGGAGGAGGAGCGGCTCTACGTCGACCGCCTCTACTACCGGCACACGGCGCGCAAGACGACACCCCAGCGGCTGATCGTCGTCGTGGACCAGTCGGGCTCGATGGTCGACTCCATGGTCAACTGCACCATCCTGGCGTCGATCTTCGCCGGACTGCCCAAGGTGGACGTCCACCTCGTCGCGTACGACACGCAGGCACTCGACCTGACGCCGTGGGTTCACGACCCGTTCGAGACGCTGCTGCGCACCAATCTGGGCGGCGGCACGGACGGCACGGTCGCCATGGCGCTGGCCCAGCCGAAGATCGCCGAGCCGCGCAACACGGTCGTGGTGTGGATCTCCGACTTCTACGAATGGCGCCGGGAGCCCCTGTTCGAGAGCATGGCGGCCATTCACCGCTCGGGCGCGAAGTTCATCCCGGTCGGCTCGGTGACCAGCTCCGGCCGCGGCAGCGTCGACCCGTGGTTCCGGGAGAAGTTCAAGGACCTCGGCACGCCGGTGCTCTCCGGGCACATCCGCAAGCTCGTGCAGGAGCTGAAGTCCTTCCTGACCTGACGGGCCGCCGGCCGCCCCTTTCCTCCTCCACCTCTTTGCTTTCCTCCTCCGTACCGAAAGGCCCCTCATGTCCGACCTGCTGCGCGCCCCCGCCGAGCTCAAGTACGCCGAGGAGCTGGACTGGCTGGAGTCCGTCGACGACAGCCCCAAGCCGTTCTCGTGGCGGCTGTCGCCGAAGATGGTCCGGCTGTTCATCCTGGGCTCCGAGCGCTCCGACGGCCTGGACCGGGAGATCTCGCAGAAGTGGTTCGGCGACCGCAGCTTCGTCGAGCGGTCCATCGTGACCCTCGCCTCCGACCGGGGGCTGCTGCTGATCGGTGACCCCGGCACCGGCAAGAGCTGGCTGGCCGAGCTGCTGTCCGCGGCGATCTGCCGCAACTCCACGCTGGTCGTGCAGGGCACGGCCGGTACTACGGAGGACCACATCAAGTACTCGTGGAACGTGTCGATGGTCATCGCCAAGGGCCAGTCCCGGGAGTCCATGATCCCCTCGCCGATCATGACGGCGATGGAGGCCGGCGCCATCGGACGGTTCGAGGAACTGACCCGCTCCACCAGTGACGTCCAGGACGCGCTGATCTCGATCCTGTCCGAGAAGTACATCTCGGTGCCGGAGCTGGGCAGCGACCAGGACAGCGACAACATCGTCTTCGCCCGGCCGGGCTTCTCCGTCATCGCCACCGCCAACAGCCGCGACCGGGGCGTCAACGACCTGTCGTCCGCGCTGAAGCGCCGCTTCAACTTCGTCCGCATCCCCGTGGTGACGAACAAGAAGAGCGAGGCGGAGATCGTCCGCTTCCGCACCGAGGAACTGCTGCGCCGCCACCGCATCGAGCTGGACGTGCCGCCGACCCTGCTGGACGTGCTGCTGCAGAGCTTCGCCGACCTGCGGGCCTCGGCCGCCGCCGCGGGCAGCGACGACGAGAAACTGGAGTCCGCGCTGTCCACCGCCGAGCAGATCGGTGTCCTGGAGGACGCGATCCTGCAC